>NZ_JAUZUW010000009.1:0-142662 GCF_031844245.1 Exiguobacterium sp. BRG2 | reverse complement strand
TTTTAATTTATTCCGCAATAGCTCAGCGGTAGAGCAACCGGCTGTTAACCGGTAGGTCGTAGGTTCAAATCCTACTTGCGGAGCCAACGGCCCGTTGGTCAAGCGGTTAAGACACCGCCCTTTCACGGCGGTAACACGGGTTCGAATCCCGTACGGGTCACCATTATATTTTTTGTGCCGGTGTAGCTCAGCTGGTAGAGCAACTGACTTGTAATCAGTAGGTCGCGGGTTCGACTCCTGTTGCCGGCACTGTTTTTCTCAATTGTATAATTTTCCTAGACAAACTGGGGGGGTAGCGAAGTGGCTAAACGCGGCGGACTGTAAATCCGCTCCCTCGGGTTCGGCGGTTCGAATCCGCCCCCCCCCACCATGTCGAGCCATTAGCTCAGTTGGTAGAGCATCTGACTTTTAATCAGAGGGTCGCAGGTTCGAATCCTGCATGGCTCATTTCTTGCGGAAGTAGTTCAGTGGTAGAATACGACCTTGCCAAGGTCGGGGTCGCGGGTTCGAATCCCGTCTTCCGCTTTTTCTTTCGGGGCCTTAGCTCAGCTGGGAGAGCGCCTGCCTTGCACGCAGGAGGTCAGCGGTTCGATCCCGCTAGGCTCCACCAATTTTATTTAAAGATCTTAAGCGAGTTTCGTTCGTCTTAAGTTTTTTTTATATGAAATGCCAAGCATAACCAGAGTACGTACGCAAGAACACCGTGATTCCCTTCACGGTGTTTTTTTGTATATTCATGCGTTTTTTTGTTGAGTTGAACCACTCGTTTGCTACCGCTTACAATATATGTAGAAGTGACTATGACATAGGGGGAATATCGTATGAACATCGCGTATATCAGCGTACCATACCGTTATGGGCAAGGAAAGCCAGGCACTGAACATGGACCTGCAGCTGTCGAAAAAGCGGGTCTACTCGCGACACTCGAAGCACGGGGACAAGAAGCAGTACGCTACGGGGAAGCGTCTGTCTTATCCGAGGATGCAGTCCGGGAAGAAGATCCGAAGCTGAAACGTTTGGAAGGCGTCGTCCATACGACGAATGATTTGCACCTGATCGTACGTGACGCGTTATCGGAACAACGTTTTCCGTTGTTAGTCGGTGGCGATCACAGCATGGCGATCGGAACGATTGCTGGGCTTCGTCAAACTGTACCACGTCTTGGCGTCATCTGGTTCGATGCACACGGTGATTTGAATACACCGGAAACATCACCGTCTGGTAACATCCACGGTATGCCGCTCGCTGTAGCCCTTGGGGAAGGACATCAGCGTTTAACGGAAGTCGGAGGAACAGATATCAAGCTGCAACCGGAACACCTCGTCTTCATCGGATTACGTGACGTTGATCCAGGGGAACAAGAGCTGATCGATCGTCTTGGTATTCGTGTCTATGATATGGAAGCGATCCGAACTCGGGGAATGGACGCGATCATGGAAGAAGCAATTGCTTATTTGAAGGAAACGACAGATGCGTTCTATCTTAGCTTCGATATGGACGGTCTCGATCCATCACTCGTCGTCGGTACAGGAACACGTGTCGCTGACGGTATTTTCTTAGACGATGCGAAGACGGTGCTCCAGCATTGCGCAACGGCAGAAGACTTCATTGCAGCTGAATTCGTTGAAGTGAATCCTTTGCTTGAAGAAGGAAACGGAACCGCGGAACTTGCGAATGAACTGATCGGAGATTTACTTTTGGCAATGGAAACACATCGCTTAGTAAAATAATGGATAGAACTTGAACTCTTTTTATCGGGGTTCAAGTTTTTTTTGTTACAATTTAAAAGGAGATGAAACATTTATCGGTCGACTTCGTATAAGAGATTGACCGCATAGAGCGGGGGGTATTCAAAGTGGAAGAAACGACACTACGCTTAATTGAGCGAGTGAAACAGGGAGACCGTGATGCATTCGCGGCACTTGTTGATCTATATAAGGAAGGTGCCTTTCTTGTGGCTTTCCGTGTCTTGCGCGATCGAATGGAAGCGGAGGATGCGACACAAGAAGCCTTCATCCGTGTATTTACGAAGATTGATTCGTATAATGCACAATGGAAGTTCCGGACTTGGTTGTACCGAATCGTCACGAACGTATCGATTGACCGATTACGGAAAAAGAAACCTGATTATTCTCTTGATGCTGAGATGTCAGGTACTGAAGGACTGACATTGTATTCACAACTCGAGAGCAAGGACACCTTGCCGGAGGACCAAGTGGTCGATAACGAGCAACGAAGTGAAGTCGGGGATGCGATTGCGGCTTTACCAGAAAAATACCGCGTCCCACTCGTCCTGAAATATATAGAGGATCTTTCACTAAAGGAAATCAGTGAAATGATCGAATTACCTGTCGCTACTGTCAAAACTAGAATTCATCGTGGACGGGAAGCGCTGAAGAAGCATTTTGCCAAACGATGAGAAGGAGGAACTCACCATGTCACGAGAGCATGTACATGAACGGATTCAGGATTATTTAGATCAAAACCAACCACCTGAGGAATTCGAGCGATTGGAAGCAGAGTTACGGGAAGCGGACGCGATGGACGAGTTCGAAGAGTATCGACTCCTTGATGCTCGACTGCGTCAACTTCCAGCGCCCAAATTATCGGCAGATTTTACATCCCGCGTGCTGGCACAATTGCCCGACCAGGTGGATACGCCGAGCGCTGCTTTACTGCACCAACCGCAACCGTCCCGTTTTGGAGGGAAGATGAAGCAATACCCATTGCTCGCGGCCGCGGCTGTTTTCTTACTTTTGTCGGTCGGTAGCCTTGGTGGTTATATGGCACAGGAAGAACATGACTTATCTTATACGAATGCACCAGGCATCGTCGCTCAAAATGGTGAGGTCGTCGTGCCAAAAGGCGTCACGGTCGATCAAGATCTCTATGTCGAAGGCGGGAACGTCCGAATCGAAGGGAAAGTTAATGGCGACGTCATGACCGTTGACGGGAAAGCGTACACGGCGAGTGCTGGTAGCGTGACCGGAGAAATCAAGGAAATCGATCAATTATTCGAACGCGTATGGTACGGAATCAAGCGTCTATTTCAATAATCAGCTGGGACGAGTCGAACTCGTCCCTTTGTGCTATAATGGAAACTGTTTAAATCAGATGAGTTAGGGGGCACGGTTGGTGAATTACTTCAGCTGGCAACCACTTCAATTTCAATTGTTGAAACTGGGAGAAAACGTACATTGGTACGATTATATTAATGACGTGATTGATATTGCGGTCGTGACGTTCGTCATTTACCGTCTCATGATCATCGTCAAAGGAACAAAAGCGGTCCAGCTCATTAAAGGGATTTCGGTCATTTTGATCAGTTGGTTCCTGAGTGGCTTTTTTGGACTTAAAACACTTCAATTCTTACTCAATCAAATTATCACCTATGGGTTACTGGGGATCATCATCATCTTCCAACCCGAACTCCGGCGTGGACTGGAACACTTAGGACGAACGAGTAAATTCTTCTCACGTAGTGCGATCAGTGATGAAGATGAACAAGTTCGAATCGTCGATGCGCTCGTATCGTCTGCCCAGTACATGTCAAAACGCCGTATTGGAGCACTCGTGACGATTGAACGTGAGACAGGACTGAGTGAATACGTAGAGACGGGCATTCCGCTTGGTTCACAAATCACGAGTCAGTTGCTGATCAACTTATTCATTCCGAATACACCATTACATGATGGCGCCGTCATCGTCCAGCAAGGCAAGTTAGCAGCTGCCGCTTGTTACTTACCGTTGTCAGAAAGTGCACATATCTCAAAAGAGCTTGGAACACGTCACCGCGCTGCAATCGGTGTCAGTGAAGTAACGGATAGTGTTACGCTCGTCGTCTCGGAAGAAACGGGCGGTGTCTCACTCGCCATCAATGGACGTCTGTACCGGGAACTCGATGAAGAATCCTTACGGACGAAGTTGCTTGAGACGATCGTTAAGGTCGAACAGACGAATACTTCCTTCTTGAACTGGATGGGGGCGAAAAAATAATGTTCGAAAAATGGTTCAATGAACGCTGGTTTTTACGCATTGTTGCGGTCGTCTTAGCCGTCATGTTGTATTTGATGGTGGCAGGTTCGAATACGACAGGAAAAAGTGACGCCGCTAGTCTGCTGCCGATCGCGGGTCAAGGTTCGACGAAATTTGACGTGCCGGTCACGGTCCAGTATGATGAATCGCAGTGGGTCGCCTATAATATTCCAAATACGATGGAGGTAACCGTTAAAGGTCCATCGAGTAGCTTGACGATGCTTCGGCTCGTTCATGATTTTGGGTTATCGATTGATTTAAAAGGACTTGACCCTGGCTATCATCGTGTCCGTGTCACAGCAACTGGCTTCGGAAAAGATGTCGAGGTGACGCCGAAGCAGGAGACGATCGAAGTCTTCCTCGATAAGAAGATTACAAAGGAAGTACCGGTACAAGTCGCCTTACTCAATAAAAACAAAATCGCTGAAGGATATGTCGCTGGGGAAGCACAACCGAACCAACAAACCGTTGAAGTCACGGGAGGCGCAGAAAAGTTACAGGCGATTTCAGCGATCCAAGTACCGATCGATGTAACTGGTCGGGCAGAGACGTTTAAAGAGACGTTCAATGCCAAAGCGACCGATGCGAACGGGAATACGATCAATGCATCTTATCAACCAGAGCAACTAGAAATCACAGTACCGATCTATAAGGAAAGTAAGACGGTACCGATCAATGTGCAGACAAAAGATGACGTCAAAAAAGGATATACCGTCGTCAAGATCGTTCCCGTTACGACGGAAGCTCGTCTATATGGAACAAAAGAAGAGTTAGAGCGGATCGGTTCCGTTGATACGGAAGCGGTCTCGCTCAAAGGACTGACGAAGACGACAGAAAAAACCGTCAAACTTGTTGAGCCAGAAAATGCGACAGCGATGGATCCGACACAGGTCACCGTCAATATCGTTGTCGAAAAGGAAAATGCGAAATCGACGACGGAAACCGTCGAAGATCGGGCAGAGAAAACGATTCCGGGTGTGACGGTCACGTTGAATGGGTTTGATGAATCGAAGTATACGATTGATTACAACCAAACGATTGATGTCATTGTCCGTGGGAAAGAATCTGATTTAGCATCGATCGATGCGACGGATATCAAAGCGGTCATCGATGTGACGGGACTAAAAGAAGGAACGCACGGATTGCCGATTTCGTATCAGACGTCAAAAGCCTTTGATGTCCTGCGTCCGGATAATATGGATGTCACGCTAAAAGCTGTTCCGCGGACATCCGTTCCGACCAATTAAAACAAATTAGTGAAATGAGGAAATAACACATGGGTAAGTATTTTGGAACTGACGGCGTACGCGGCGTCGCAAACGTAGAATTGACACCGGAACTAGCATATCGCCTCGGTCGAACAGGTGGTTACGTGTTGACGAAACACGAAAGCACACGACCAAAAGTCTTGATCGGACGCGATACACGTGTTTCTGGTCAAATGCTTGAGAACGCACTCATCGCTGGTCTTTTATCAATCGGTGCAGAAGTCATGCGTCTTGGTGTCATCTCGACACCGGGTGTCGCGTACCTGACAAAAACGATGGATGCGACAGCGGGAGTCATGATTTCTGCATCGCACAATCCAGTTGAAGATAACGGAATCAAGTTCTTCGGTTCAGATGGCTTCAAGCTCGATGACGCAACTGAGCTTGAAATCGAAGCATTACTCGATGAAGCAGAAGATACATTACCACGTCCAGCTGGAAAAGAACTCGGTTTCGTTCACGATTACTACGAAGGTGCACAAAAATATCTTCATATGCTTCGCCAGACATCGGATGAAGATTTCTCAGGTATCCATGTCGCGATCGACGGCGCACACGGTGCAACGTCAAGCCTCGCACCACGTCTATTCGGTGACTTGGAAGCAGAAGTATCGACGATCGGTACAACTCCGAACGGACTCAACATCAATGATGGTGTCGGTTCGACACACCCAGAACATCTCGCTGCCTTCGTTAAGGAAAAAGGCGCAGACGTTGGTTTATCGTTTGATGGAGACGGCGACCGCTTGATTGCAGTCGATGAGAACGGTGATATCGTCGATGGCGATAAAATCATGTTCATTTGCGGAAAATACTTGAATGAACTTGGTCGTCTGAAAGACAACACGATCGTTGCGACGGTCATGAGTAACCTCGGCTTCCATAAAACCGTGGAAGAAAACGGGATGACGGCACTTCAGACAGCGGTCGGTGACCGTTATGTCGTCGAAGAGATGCGTAAGAACGACTACACGCTCGGTGGTGAACAGTCGGGGCATATCATTTTCATGGATTACTCAACGACAGGGGACGGCATGTTGTCAGGCGTCCAGTTGTTGCAAATCATGAAAGCGACAGGGAAAAAGTTATCGGAACTCGCAGCTGAGATGCCGATCTTCCCACAACGTCTCGTTAACATCCGTGTCTCAGACAAAAATGGTGCAATGAGCGGTCCTGCCGTGCAAGCGATCATTGCTGAAGTCGAAGCAGAGATGGCGGGCAACGGACGGATTCTCGTTCGTGCGTCAGGAACAGAACCACTCGTTCGTGTCATGGCAGAAGCTCCGACACAAGAAGCGTGTGATGCATACGTCGAGCGGATCGCGAACGTCGTTCGTGAGAACTACGCGTTACAAGAAAACTAAGCAGCCTGAAGCAGAGCGATTGCTCTGCTTCTTTTTTTACAATTATTTTAGAAAAACAGATTGAGATTTTTACAAAATATAGGGATTATACGTATTGATTAGAAAAATATCGGGAATAGTTACAAATACGTTACCTTTCTTGCTTTTTCAGATTAAAGTTCGTATGATGGTGAAGTCGGACAGAAACGGGGTCGGACAGAAACAAGAAGCGCCAGGGCTTTCTCCATAGGACGAAAGCTGACGAGGTGGAGGTTTATCGAATCATTCGGCGGATGCCTCCCGGTACCAGATCCATACCGTAAATCGTTCTGAAATCGTCCAAGTGATTGGACGGACAAACAGACCGATCGGGATCCTCTCAACAAGAGCCGTTTCCTCTTCAGGGAAATACTTGTAAATGGAGAGATGTAACATGTGCGGAATCGTAGGTATGATCGGACAGGTCAACACGAAGGAAATTTTATTAAAAGGTCTCGAGAAGCTCGAGTACCGCGGCTATGACTCGGCAGGTCTTGCGTTCGTCAACGACGGCGTCCAAGTCCATAAAGAAGTAGGCCGGATTGCTGCGCTACGCGAAGTCGTTCCTGCAGATGCAGACGGAACAGTCGGAATCGGACACACACGCTGGGCGACACACGGTGTCCCAAGCGTACCAAACGCGCACCCGCACCAAAGTGCGTCAGCACGTTTCACACTCGTGCACAACGGCGTCATTGAAAATGATGAGCAGCTAAAAGCAGAATTGAATGTCGATCTCCTCAGCGACACGGATACAGAAGTCATCGTTCAGATGATCGAAAAGAACTTCAACGAGACAGGTGACGTCGCGGAAGCATTCCGTCAAACACTCCGTGTCTTGCACGGTTCGTATGCCCTCGCATTGATCGATGCTGAAAATCCAGACGTCTTATACGTCGCAAAAAACAAATCACCACTTCTCGTTGGTCTCGGTGACGGTACGTTCAACGTCGTCGCATCAGACGCAATGGCAATGTTACAAGTAACGGATCAATTCATCGAGTTGCATGATGGCGAGATGATCATCTTGACGCGTGATAGCGTCACGATCCAAGATCTCGACGGTAACGTCCAAGAGCGTGAAGCGTACACGGCTGAAATCGATGCATCAGACATCGAAAAAGGAACGTACGCGCACTACATGCTCAAAGAGATGGATGAGCAACCAGCGGTCATTCGTAACATCGTTCAACAATATCAAAATGAAGCAGGCGACATCACACTCGACCAATCAGTCCGTGATCTCGTACTCGGTCGTGACCGTGTTTACATCATCGGTTGCGGAACAAGCTACCATGCTGGTTTGATCGGAAAACAGTTGATTGAACAAATCGCTGGCATTCCAACAGAAGTTCATATCTCTTCTGAGTTCGGATACAACATGCCATTATTGACAGAGAAACCACTCTTCCTCTTCCTTTCACAATCAGGTGAAACAGCGGATAGCCGTGCGGTTCTCGTCGAAGCGAAGAAACTCGGTCATCCAGCACTGACGATCACGAACGTTCCAGGATCAACATTGTCACGTGAGGCGAACGCAACATTATTGCTCCACGCGGGTCCAGAAATCGCCGTTGCTTCAACAAAAGCGTATACAGCTCAAATCGCTGTTCTTGCTGTTCTTGCGTTTGACCTCGCTCAAGCGAAAGGGGTTGCCGTCAACTTCGATCTCATGAAGGAACTCGGTAAAATCTCAAGTGCGATGGAATCGGTCATGTCTCAAAAAGATCGTTTCCAAGAAATCGCGACAGAATACTTGTCTGAGTCACGTAACGCGTTCTTCATCGGTCGTGGACAAGATGCATACGTCGGGATGGAAGGTGCATTGAAACTCAAAGAAATCTCGTATATCCAAGCAGAAGGATACGCGGGTGGAGAGCTCAAGCACGGTCCGATCGCCTTGATCGAAGATAACACACCGGTCATCGCACTCGTGACACAACCACACGTTCACCTCAACAACCGTGGGAACGTCAAGGAAGTCGTCGCGCGTGGTGCAAACGCGTGTGTCATCGCAGCAGAAGGTCTTGAATTGCCGACGGATGCATTCGTCATCCCAGCAGTCGAGCCACTCTTGTCACCGCTCTTGTCTGTCTTACCACTTCAATTGATCTCATACTACGCGGCACTCGGTCGCGACTGTGACGTCGATAAGCCACGTAACTTGGCGAAGTCAGTAACGGTTGAATAAGGAAACAAATCGACTCCAAATGACAGGCGTGTAAGCGTCTGCCGTTTGGAGTTTTTATATTAAGAGGAGAACGAGATGAATCGCTGGATTGCTGCATTTCCTAAACGATATGAACAGGACGTTCGGGTCGTTAAAGCGTGTCTACCGTTTGCCTGGACGCGTTTATCACCCGGATCGATTGAAATGAGACTGGAGCAGGAACGGATACAGATTCCGACGCGTTTGTACTTATCAGAGGTCGACTCGGAGCGGATTAAACAACTGACGTCGACGCAACAAACGATGTTATTTTGCCTTTACACCCGTCATCATGATGGTCACATCCGTGAACGTTATCTCCGTCAGTTACTCAAAACAAATCAACAAGATGAATGGATACTCGTCTATATTCTTGAACTTGCTAGTGAATACGTCCGTGACATCGTCGACATCATCGTACCTGTGATCGAGCAATGGAATCTGGAAGTGAAGCGGCGATTCGTCTCCAATGATCCGGCATACATGAAGCGAATCGAAGACCGGATGATCAGTTACTGGAATGCTTATTATCGGTCGAGTGGAGAACGACGATCCGAAGCGGATTACCCAGGCTTTCGGATTATAGAATCGTTACGGGAGGATGTTTCGGTAGAGGAAGTGTGAAGAGATGAAAAGGAGGTGCGCACTTGATTACGAAATCAAAGGATCTGTACTTAGAAGGAACTGGACCTGCTATTTTGTTGTTACATAGTTTTACTGGTAGTGCGAATGAGATGCGGGGGCTCGCTCGCTTTTTACATGTAGCCGGGTATACCTGTTACGCGCCCAATTACGCCGGGCACGGGGAATCGCCGGAGCGCTTGTTTGAGACGACGATCGAAGACGTCTGGCAGTCCGCGCAAGCCGGACTCGCGTTTTTACAAGATCGAGGACACAAAGACATCTTTTTGATCGGACAATCGCTTGGTGGGGTGATGGCACTTCGACTGGCAGAACAGTCAGGATCCGCAGGACTCATCTTACTCTCGACGCCGATTCTTGAGCGGACGATTGCGGGACTCGAACATAGAGTCCGCCGTTATACGGAACGGTATTTTCAATTTGACGATCGTTCACAAGAGTGGATCGCAGACTTTGTCGACCGTCATTTTCCACGACCGGAAAAAGACTTACGGGCACTGCAACAATTCATCCTCGACACAGGAATCGTCTTACCGAAGATCACGCAGCCCATCGCTCTATTCCTTGGTGCATTAGATGATGTCGTCTACCAGGCAAGTCTCGAACAAATCGAAACGACGGTGCCAAGCCGAGACCAGAAAAAGGTCCTTCTTCCAAACAGTAAACATTTACTGACGCTCGACCGGGATAAACAGCGTCTATTTGATGAAATCCTTGTCTTCTTGAAAACCCATCCGGTAGATTCCTTGAAACCATCATCTGCTGTGCAGTAGGCTAGATAGGTAAGCTAGACGTGAAAGGGGAAGGAATCATGCGAATTTTAGTAGTAGGGGCTAGTGGAACGATTGGTCAGGCGGTCGTAGAGCAGTTGAGCGAGCGACATGACATCATTCGTGCCGGACGAAGCGGAGTGGATGTGCAAGTCGACATCACATCAGAGGAAAGCATTCGGGCGATGTATGAAGCAGTCGGGTCTGTTGATGCTGTCATCAGTGCTACAGGTGGTGCTCATTTTGGTCCATTAACGGACTTAACACCGGCTCTTAATCAAATCGGGATCGACAGTAAACTAAAGGGTCAAGTCAATCTGGTCTTGCTTGGTTTGGAGTCGGTACGAGATGGGGGAAGCTTTACGCTGACGACTGGCATCATGATGGACGATCCGATTCGCCAAGGCGCATCCGCGGCGCTTGCGAACG
This sequence comes from Exiguobacterium sp. BRG2, assembly GCF_031844245.1. Classification (NCBI taxonomy): domain Bacteria; kingdom Bacillati; phylum Bacillota; class Bacilli; order Caryophanales; genus Exiguobacterium; species Exiguobacterium sp. BRG2. Next base: position 131,927 of record NZ_JAUZUW010000009.1, on the reverse strand, counting down.
GTGGGGTCAAAGCGTTCGTTCATGCAGCGGCGATCGAGATGCCACGGTGCATTCGAATCAACAGCGTTAGTCCGAACGTACTGATCGAATCGCTCGAAAAGTACGGACCATTCTTCCGTGGGTTTGAAGCTGTTCCAGCGTCACGTGTCGCAACAGCATTCGAAAAGAGTGTCGAAGGGGCACAGACGGGGCAAAACTACGAAGTCTATTAAATGAAAAAGCAGGTAGCGAAAATCGCTATCTGCTTTTTTAGAATCCGGATATGACATAACGCTCGATTGCAAAGAGTAATAAGGTGATTCCAAGACAAATGAGGAGATTACGGACGAACCAGCGCCCCGTCATCGTTCGGTTCATAATGAGTTTCTCGAGTGTCAGATTGACGAGGAGCACACACAAGAAGATGACACCAAACCAAATCATGCAGACACATCCTTTCCTCCTTCTAAACGAATCCTAAAGCCTAAAAGTTTCATAACTATGAGCAGCAGGAGATTGCTCATGCTACCGGGAAGGGAACAAACAGTCGATTTTTATAAGGAGGAACACGACGATGAAACAAGCAGTCCTAGTGATTGATTTTCAACAGGAACTCGTCGACGGAAACACGGAAGAACGTCCGGTATACTTAAAAGAACAAGTCGCACATGTCATCGAAGCGGTCGTACTCGAAGCAGACGAACGGAACATCCCGGTCGTCTTTATTCGGGATCTGGACGTCGCTGACGGAACAGGACCCGGTTTTGCAGTCCATGATTCGATTCCCGTTCCAGCGTCCAGTGTCACGTTCGATAAAGCGGCGACGAATGCGTTTCATGGCACCCCCTTGCTTGATCATCTACGCCAAGCATCGATTGAACATCTGATCGTCTTAGGCTGTAAGACAGAACACTGCATCGATACCGCGGTGCGCAGTGCGACGGTGCATGGCTTTGATGTCACACTCGTCGCCGACGGACATACGACGAACGGGTCCGATGTCCTGACGCCGGAGCAAATGATCGCCCACCACAATCAAGTCTTGCACGGTCATTATAACGTCGAACATTTTGCGATGGTTCGTCCGTCGACGGAAGATGTCTTCACCCCAACCCACAATGACTACCGGACATGAAGAGGAGAATAAGATGATTGAATTACGAAAAATAACAGCGTCCGATTACGATCGCTACGCGACGCTCGTTCAAGACGATCGTGTCATGCGTTACATCACGGAACAGGCATTAACAGATACGGAAACGAAACAACGCTTTGAGCGAATCCTTGAACAACAGCAGCACGACCGACTCGGATCGTATCTGATTTATACCGAAGAGACATGGATTGGAATCGGGCACATGACCCGGAGTCAAACGCAACCGTTTGAAGCAGAGCTCGGTTACATGCTACTACCGGGTCACTGGGGAAAAGGATACGGCACAGCGATTGCAGAGCGTCTCTTACAGTTAGCGACAGAAGAAGAGCTACAGGTCGTCACGGCGACGATTGATCCAGCACATGAAGCGTCGCGCCGTATTTTGATCGGATTAGGTTTTGAATCGACCTATGTTGGACCGATTGACGGTCTACCAGGTGAAACGCTACAGAAAATAGTGGGAACGACGGAATGACGCGAGACGAATGGATTAAACATTTTCAACTCGACGTCGCAGCATGCGCGACTGTCGACGAATCGTATAGTTCTGAAGTCGATCGTCTCGTCCTAACGGATGGTCAGGTCGTTTTCTTAAAGCGCCCGTATACGGCTGAAAAGTGGTACCGGGAACGTGGCTGGATTCATGCACTAGAAGGATTTGTACCCGTGCCGCACATCTTAGCTGAAGCAGCTCCCGGGCAGACGACAGGGGCGTTCGTACTTGCTGCCTTAGCGGGACAGGCACCGGTCACGATGACTAAAAAATTGGCGTACGAAATTGGTCGAACACTCGCAATGCTGCATACGTGTACAGGAGAAGCCTACGGCGAATATACGGAAGATGGATTTTATGCCTATCCGGTTCAGGACTGGCGACGCTTCCGGAATGAAAAACTCGATGGATTCATGCCGTTCATCACGACCGAACTCGACCCCGTTTTTTTAGAGAACATCCAAACAGAGTTAGTCAGACGGGAACAGTCGTTACCGGAGCCTTCACGTCCCGTTGCCACACATTGTGACTTCCGCCTAGCAAATTTACTAACGGTAGATGATCAAGTCACAGGGGTGATCGATTTCGAGACGACCCGCTACGGGGCCGTCGAGATGGACTTCACGAAGATCGTCCGTAATCTCAATACGTTCGGTTCCATTTACGTCACGGCATTTCAAGAAGGATACGCGACGTTACACCCAGACGTGCCGATCGAGACGTATCTCGCATACTATCGTTTGTGGGAAGCACTCACTGCCGTCGGCTGGTGCATCAAACGGGGACGAGAAGATCACCAGGCGTTCTTTGAGGAGAACATCGCACTCATCGAGCAGGAATTACAGACGACGAGCATATCGGATGGGTATTGATTCACCCATGTCTTGGAAGAAACCTCTATACTTAGGGAAATGAGGAATCTGAGGGGGAAGCGAGATGACAGGAAAACGAATCGGAATCATTGGCGGTGGACTCGCCGGGATTTTTGCGGCACGTCAATTGCAGGCAACAGGACATACTGTTGAAATCATCGAAAAAAGCCAGAGCGTCGGGGGGCGAATGGCAACTCGTCGTATTGATGAAGGAACAGCGGATCATGGTGCTGTCTTCTTCACGGTTCGGACGGAAGAGTTGGGACGCGAAGTCGACGGATGGCTTCAGAAGGGATGGGTTCGTAAGTGGTTTGGAACGGATTTTCCACGCTATGTCGCGACGAACGGCATGAATCAACTCGTACAAGCGATTGGTCGAGGGATTCCCGTCCAGTTGAATGAACAGGTCACGCATATTTCGGCAACGGAGGACGAACTCGTCACACAAGCGACAGATCATCAAGGTACGTATGATGCGTTACTCGTGACGGCGCCTGTACCGCAAGCATATGAACTGTTACAGTCTTCTAGTTTGACACTTTCTGATGACGATCATGAGCAGTTGCGTCAGGTGACGTTCGAGCCGACATTCGTTGGTTTGTTTGAAATCGAAGAGCGACTGACGATCGGTGAAGTCGGTCTAAAAGACGAGCATCTCGTCGATGGGATGTTAAAGCTCGTCAATAATGCCGAGAAGAAGATTTCGAAGACGACACTGCTGAGCGTCTATATGACAGCCCGCTTCAGTGAAAACTGGTACGAGCGCCCAGAAGAAGAGACACTCGCGGAAGTCGAGCGTCTGTTACGACAGCAACTCGGACCAGTGACGATTATCTCCCGTCAGCTCAAGCGTTGGCGTTACGCTCAGGCACGCGCAGTTTACCGGACGCCGCATTTGAAACTGGCGTCATATCCACTTTGGCTTGCTGGTGATGCGTTCCTTGAAGCCGATGATGCGTCAGGACGGACGCGCGTCGAGAGCGCTATTATCTCAGGATTACGCGTCGCAGAAGCGATCGACATCCACTTACGTCAGACGGTAACAGCGACGGAATGAACGAAAACATGCACTTCTTTTCTGACTCGAGAAGAAGCGCATTTTTTTGTTATTCACGATCATTTCACCTGAAAGTGTTGTTCACTCCAGGCTGCCATGTGATCAAGAATTGGTAAAAAACTATGACCAGCATCCGTTAGAGAATATTCAACACGAGGGGGAACTTCGCCAAAGACGTGCCGTTGAATCAAACCATCCGCTTCGAGCTCACGTAGCTGACGTGTCAATGTTCCCTTAGAGATACCTGTTAATTGTTGCAGTTCATGAAAACGATGTGTCCCGTGTGTCAGGTGCCACAGCAAGATGATCTTCCATTTGCCAGCGACCATCTGTTGCACCCGAGTGACTGGACAGGCAGTGCGTTGATTGGTCGTTGTATCGAATACAGCCACATTCATCCTCTCCCATTGGTTCGTTTTGAGGGACCTAGTTTCAGATAAGTGCCTACTTTTTTTAGTGTATCACCTAGCGTATCATGAAGAACAACATCAAACTTCAAAGGAGTGGTTTCATCATGAAATGGTTAATTACAGGAGCAACCGGAAAATTAGGCGCGCGGATCGTGCAGCACCTCAGTGAACAAGTCGGCAACGAAAATGTAGCGGTTAGTGTCCGCGACGTTGAAAAAGCAACAGCGCTTGCAGCACAAGGGATCGATGTCCGATACGGAGACTTTGATCAGCCCGAAACACTCGGACAAGCGTTTCAAGGAATCGATCGATTGTTAATCATTTCGACGGACGGTGAAGAGGCGACTCGGATCCGGCAACACCAAGCCGCTGTCACGGCAGCAAAAGAGGCAGGCGTCAAGCTGATCGGCTATACGAGTATTGCCAATGCGGCACACAGCACGAATGGACTTGCTCGAACGCATCGTGTCACAGAGGAAGCGATTCAAGCGACAGGTATCCCGTATGTCTTTTTCCGCAACAACTGGTATCTCGAAAATGAACTCGGAACGATTGACGCCGTCGCGCAAGGCGCAGACTGGTTAACGGCAGCAGGCGAAGGGAAAGTCGGATGGGCGTTACAAGATGAGTATGCGCTAGCAATTGCGACGGGACTGACGCTTGAGCATCCAAACCCCATCTATGAACTATCGGGTCCGTTGCATACACAAGCAGAACTCGCGACTGCAGTCGGAACAGTGCTTAACCGATCGGTCGCTTTAGATGAAGTAGATGGCGCGACCTATGGTGAGCGGATGCAAGCAGCTGGCTTACCTGACTTCTTGATTCCAATGTTGACGGGTATCCAGGCAGATATCGCAGCCGGAACTCTGGCAGTAGAAAGTACTGATTTTGAAGCATTACTTGGCCGTCCCGTGACGACACTTGGAGAGGGAGTTCGCCTTCTTTTGAAAAAATAAGTTCATCTGAACGTTTTCAGGGTGAGTGAGTTGGGTAAACCCCCTTTAGAAGCAATTAAAGGAGGAGTCCTACCATGAAACTGTCATCCTATCGTGTTAAGGAAGGCGAGCAAGTCTCGTTTTCGAATTACCCGGCATCAGAAGAACATAAAATTTCGGAAGCAGAATTGCGAGAGAAACGGATTCCAAAAAGTGTTGAGACGTTAAAAGAGTTACATTGGCGTTTGCATGCCGAAGAGAAAAATGGCGTCCTCGTCATCCTGCAAGCGATTGATGCAGCAGGGAAGGATGAGGCGATCAGCTATATCTTTTCTAACTTGAACGCACAAGGACTCCGAACGATTTCCGTCAAAAAACCGTCGGATACGGAGCAAAAACATGACTACCTATGGCGAATCCACGAAGGACTACCGGAAAAAGGGGAAGTCGGCATCTTAAATCGCTCCTATTATGAGGAAGTCATTGCACCACGAATCCATGATTTGCTCGAGGAGGAAGAAAAGCCGGATGACGGAGATGTGTGGCAGATGCGCTACCGTCAAATCAATGACTTTGAACGCTATCTCGTCGAGAACGGCTTCCGGGTCGTCAAATTTTTGTTCCATGTCTCAAAAGAGGAGCAACGGCAACGGCTGTTGACTCGTCTGAAGGATCCAACGAAAAATTTCGAATTCTCGTTTAATGACATTGAGGAACGCAAGCACTGGGACGAATACCATGAGATTTTCGCTGAGCTTGTCTCAGCGACATCGACATCGTATGCACCGTGGTACATCTTACCGGCAGATGACGAATGGTATTCTCGCTATATCGTCACCGAAGTCATGAATGACGTCCTGAAGGAAATTGATCCGCAATATCCGAAGTTGTCGGAAGAGGATCAGGAACAACTAGATGAGGCGATTAAACGATTGGAAGAAGAAGCATAAATCATTTACACCAAAAGCGATTGTTCTCTTGCTGAGAACAATCGCTTTTTTGATACACTTGGAGTTGTATGAAATTCTATTTACTCATCATGATTTTTAAACTTCTGAACATCTCAGGACAAATGTCCTGTTCAAATCAGAAAGACTCTCGTTAAATGAGAGTATCATGGAACGAGAAAGGAGTATGTACATGCGTGGTGTCTTATTTGCGATTGCTGGTGGCTTTTTCTTAACGCTTCAAAGTGTCGCCAATGCCCGGATTAGTCAAACAATCGGGACGTGGCAAGCGGCGACGATCACCCAAATGACCGGGTTCATCGTTGCGATCCTCTTAGCGATCGTCTTACGGGATCGGAGTTTTTCAGCGATGCGACGTGTCAAACCGCTCTATCTAGCTGGCGGTGCCTTTGCGGCAATCATTTTATTTAGCAACATGACAGCGGTCCACCGGATGGGTGTGACCTTGACGATTTCGCTCTTTTTACTGGCGCAATTGGCGCTTGCGTTATGGATTGATGGTAGAGGCTGGTTTGGTGTCATGAAGCGGCGACTGCGCGGACCACAAATCATCGGTATCGTGATGATGATCGCGGGGATCTTCATCTTAAAAAGCTAAGGGGGAGAAAGCGTGACGGACATTACGACCTATTTGGAACGCTATCAGTTAGGGCATGTCTTTGATGAATCATTACGAAAGGCGATGTACATCCAGATGTTCGCACCGGGTGAGACCTTGTGTCGGCAAGGTGATGTTTCGCATGAACTCTACCTGCTCGTCGAAGGGAAATTGAAGATCACGCATATGTCGGCAACGGGGAAACGCCTCGTATTGTCCTTTAAGCATCCGTTTGATCTCGTCGGTGATATTGAGTTCGTCCGGAAGATCGATTTGATGAATACGGTCGAGGCGGTGACACCAGTGACCGTCTTGCGGATTGCTTATCCGGATTTAGAAGAGGCACGTGTACATCATTCTGCCTTTCTATTATTTTTACTCGAGACGATCACGAAAAAGTTTGAATTGAAATCGCATACGCTCAGTTTCAATCTGCTGTACCCGGTCGAAGTCCGGCTAGCCAGTTATTTACTGTCGATGACACCAAATACGGATGCCTTTGCGAGTAAGGAACTCGTCGATGCGGCAGATTTGATTGGGACGAGCTACCGTCATGTCAATCGTGTCTTACGCCAGTTCGTCGACGACGGATTGATTCGCCGAACGCAGCATACGATTGAAATCATTGATCGGGACGGGTTGATGGAGCGCGTCGGAGAAAGCATTTACGAATGAAAGAGGTGCAACATGGTTACGGGAATCATCCTTGCCCTTTGTGGGGGCATGCTCGTTTGTATTCAAAATACGTTTAACGCAAAAGTCAAAGAACATGTCGGCGCTTGGGCGACGACGACGTTAGTCCTTGGACTCGGGTTCCTCGCTTCACTGACGATTGGTTTGATCGTCGAAGGGTCACAACTGTTTACACTCGAACAGGCGCAAACTTGGTTTTGGTTCAGTGGGATCATCGGTGTCGGTGTCGTCCTCTGTGTGACGCAAGGGGTTCAACAACTCGGACCAAGTCGAGCGATTTCGATCGTCATGGTGTCACAAATTCTGTTTGCCTTACTGTGGGATACGCTCGGTTGGTTCGGGTTACAAGCCGTTCCGTTTACGTGGACAAAAGCACTCGGTGTGTTGCTGATTGGTGGGGGCGTACTGTTATTTCAACTGGGCGGGAAAACAACAACTGTACAACAAGTACGTAAAGGAGCTTGAGCATGTTTTATAAAACAGTATTATTCGATATTGACCATACACTACTTGATTTTGAAGCGACGGAACGGATTGCCTTTCGACGTCTGCTTGAGCAACAAGATCTAACGTGGACGACTGAGCGAGAAGCGCGCTACAAGGAAATCAATCACGCGCTCTGGAGAGCACTCGAACGGGGTGAAGTGACACGTGAGGAAGTCATTCACTCGCGATTCGAGACGTTCTTTGCGGAAGAAGGACGAGAAGTCAACGGACGAGAAGTTGACGAAACGTATCGCGGATACCTCGCGCAAGGGACGGAATTGATTCCGGGTGCGACTGCCCTGTTAGAGCAACTAGAAGGGAACGTCGAGATGTATGTTGTCACGAACGGGATTTCAAAGACGCAACGCGCGCGACTTGATGGCGCCGGATTAACGCACTTCTTTAAAGCGATTTTCGTTTCAGAGGAGACAGGTTTCCAAAAGCCGATGGCAGGGTTCTTCAATCATGTGTTTGCGCGGATTCCGCAATTCGATCCGACTCGAACAATCATCGTCGGTGATTCCTTATCGGCTGATATTGCAGGTGGGAACGAAGCCGGTATCGCAACGTGTTGGTTTAATCCAGAAGGAAAGCCGGCAACGGATATCAAGCCCACGTTTACGATTACCTCTTTAGCCGAACTACCTGCAGTGCTTGAAAACGCAACAGTCCTTCAACAATGAATCAAATCAGTCGATAGGAAAGAGAAGGAAAGGGGGCGATCACTGTGCAACGATGCGATCAACAGACGCTGGAGGCAACTCCCGTCTAATCAAAAGGGGAAATGAACATGATTCAACTTGTACCGGTAACAGCAGAAAATTGGGAAGCTTGTTGTGAGCTGACGCTGACAGCAGAACAGCAGGACTTTATGGAAGCGAATGTCTATTCGATCGCGCAAGCGAAGTTCGAACCAAGCCTTGTCCTTCGGGCGATTATGATGGACGATACGGTTGTTGGTTTTGTGATGTACAACACGGAACTAGAAGAACTCGACGGCTACTGGATCTATCGCATCATGATTGATCAGGCGCAGCAAGGGAACGGTATCGGGCGATTAGCGATGCAAGTCGTGATTGAAGAGATGCGAATGTTACCCGCAGCAAAACGAATCGTCGTCGGTTACCGACCAGACAATCAGGCGGCACACCGTCTGTATGCGAGTCTTGGCTTCATCGATTACGGGGATCGATTCGGTCGAGAAATGGCAGTACGATTAGATATCTGAAAGTGCGAAAAGACTCTAAAAATTTCAAGAGTCTTTTTCTTTTGGATATTTTTTGAAACTTTTCACGCCTCGTCATGCTCTAATAAGTAAAGGGAGGGAACATGATGGATTTACGAAACGAGCACACGAAACTTGTCCGCCGTGCGATGAAGTACGATGAAACGGCGTTCGAGCAATTGGTGCTTCTACATAGCGAACAATTATACAGAACGGCGTATCTATACGTGAAAAATGAACACGATGCTTTAGACGTCGTGCAAGAGACAGTCTACAAAGCATTCATCTCAATCGAACAAGTAAAAGAACCAAAGCATTTCGTGACGTGGATCACGAAAATCTTGATTCGCAATTGTTATCGAGTGCTGGAAAAACAACAGCCAACAGACGATATTGTGCTTCATATTCCGGTACAGGAAGACCAATCCCGAGAGGAATATCTCGATCTCGTACATGCTTTATCACATCTCCGAAAAGAATACCGGGACGTCTTAGTTCTCTTCTATTTTCATGATATCCCAATGAAAGAGATTGCAAGCTTCATCGGGATCACCCTTAATACGGTCAAGACGTATTTAAAACGAGGACGCGAAGAGTTAAAAGTACAGTTAGGAGGAGTAGACTATGGAACAGCACGATCTACAAAATGACTATGAAAAAATTCCCGTACCGACGAAGGCCTTACAAGATCGAATTCGTCAAGGAATTACGCAAGGCGTAGCGAAACGACAACACGTACGTCCTCGCCGGAAACAATACGTAGCTATTGCCGGTCTTGTAGCGTCGTTGTTCGTAACGACATTCATCGTCCCACCGTTTGCTTCCGCGATGTCGCATGTTCCGTTGATTGGTGGACTTTATCGCCCCTTTACAGAACAGGGGACAGTCGGAACTGAAATCGAGAAGAAACAGCTCGCAACGACAATTGATCAGACGGTAACCGATCAAGGAATTACGATCAAAGTCGTCGATGCTTACTATGATGGTACGACGATCGGAATGAATCTGACGGCAACCGGTGTACCAGACGTTAACGAAACAAAACGAGCTGGTTTTTATGAAATATTTAAAGGTGATAAACGATTTGAAGGTACCGAAAATCAAGAATTAGCACACTTTAAACAGGACGATCAGGTGTGGAAAGCACAAATCGAATATGATGTCAGTTTACAGAAATTGAACGATTCGATGCAGGTGCCACTTGTGATTTCAGAAATGTTCGGTCTAGAGGGAAATTGGCAATTTGATGTTCCGGTCAAACGACTGAAAGCCATTGAGAAGACATTTAATACGACGGTGAAGAATCCTGATTATGCGGTCGATGTCACGTTGAAACAGATGACGAAAGGTCAGGCAAGTACGACGTTTGATTATACAGCGGTCTATCCGAAGTCATATGATTATCGAATCACATTCACATTGTTTGATGATAGCGGAAAAGAAGTCATTCACAATTGGTCAGAAAGTACAGCCTTAGTAACCCATGCGAATACGTCGTCCGAGCGAACAGATACATCACGACTCAGTCTAGGCAACTATGTAATTCCGAGCGGAGCATACACATTGCATCCTCAATTGAGCATTACACCTAAGACAACGTTTATTCCGTTGACGACATCTTTACCTTACGCGGAGCAGAATCCGACGCATCCGTTAAAAATGACGACACAAAAGATTAAGATTACAGACTCTCAAGTAATCGTCGATTTCCAAACGAATGCAGATGAATCATTATCAGTTATGAAGTCGGACGCAGCGAATAATATGTTCTTAATTCAAGGAAACGAACCAGCTGATGGTCGTGAAATCGAACCACATATCACGGTACGCGATGCGAAACAAAAGCAATTCCGTGCCATATTTACATTAACGTCGTCACAAATGGCAGCAATCGATGACTTTTATCTACAAACTGGCTATTCAAATACCGTGACGAATACCCCAATTGATTTGAAGCCGATCCCGTTCACTGTCGACTAAACAGGAGACTCCTTATACGCTGTCGAACTAGAGTCAGCATGTGAGCAGTAAAGGAGTCTGATGAGATGAAAGTACGTCAAATGACAGCGGACGATTACGAAGAAGTCGTTCGAATCTACGAACAAGGGATAAAGACGGAGAACGCGACGTTTCGTACAGAAGCGTTACCGTATGAAGAATGGACGAGACACCACCACGAACAAAGTCGACTCGTTGCAATCGAAGGTGATCAACTGCTCGGCTGGGTCGCGTTAAGTCCGTTTTCTTCGATTCCAGCATATGCTGGTGTCGCGGAAATTAGCCTCTATATCGCGGAAGAAGCACGTGGCAAAGGTGTCGGTACACGTTTGATGGAAGACGTCATTGCAACAAGTGAAGCAGCCGGAATCTGGACCTTGCAATCGCAAGTCTTCCCGGAAAATCAAGCGAGTCTTCGTCTTCATGAACGATTCAGTTTTCGAGAAGTCGGACGTCGTGAACGAATTGATCGGCTCGGTGGCAGATGGCGCGACACGGTGTTGCTTGAGCGACGAAGCACATATCTTTAAAAGCAGGCAAGTGGACATCGTGTTCACTTGCCTGTTTGTGTTGAAATCAAGCAATAACGGGAAAAGAGAGGAAGCAGAAAAGAGGAGGAGGGAATCACGATGGATGATTTTTTTGGTGAAGGACTTGAGACCAATCAACAAAAGCGAAAACGTAAACTGGAGGAAATTTTTGATCAGTCGTTTGAATCGGAGCGACGAGATTTTAATCAATCGTTAGAGCAGGATGTGACAGTCGCTCTAATCGGAGACGTCAACGCAGGAAAATCCTCAACGTTAAACGCGATTCTTGGACGAGAAGTGGCAACGGTCGGAGCACGCCCAGGTGAAACGGTCCGCATCGATCAAGTAAGGCAACATCCGGAAGATAAAGTCATCTTCGTCGATACACCGGGACTAAATGATGCCAATACACAAAACTCGGAAGCGACATGGACGTATTATCAAAGTGCCGATGTCATCCTCTATTTTTTAAATGCGGCAGGTACTGTCTTATCTGAGACAGAGACGAAAAATTTCCGGAAAATCTATCAACATAACCAAAATGTCTTGATCGTTGTCACGAAGATGGATGCGACGGATGATGTCGACACGATCGTCCGCCATATTGCAGAAAAACTACCAGGACCAAAAATCATTCCCGTATCAGCACGAGAAGGAACGAATATTGATCGGCTCCGCCGGGAGGTCCTCGATATCTTAAAAAAGTTCGACAAGGATAATGTGTTCGTTCGCCAGATGGATCCGACCGTTCGCGGAAAGATCGCGAACAACTGGATCGTTGGTGCCGGAACAGCTGCTGGTGCGATCGGTGCTGTCCCGTTTCCAGGAGCTGACATCATTCCGTTGACTTCAATTCAAATCGGCTTGATGCTCAAGTTATCAAATCTGTATGAACGGCAGTTATCCAAGGAGAGTGCCAAAGAGTTGCTTGTCGTAACGATCGTCGGAAACTCCGGGAAAACGGCTTTTCGACAAATAGCGAAACTGGTTCCTGGATATGGTGCCGTCATTGCAGCGGGAGTCGCTTCGACCGCCACCCTTGCACTTGGATATGGAACGAAGTATGTCTATGAGAATAAGCTCGAACTAACGCCAGAACAACTAATGGGATTCGTCAAACGATTCCGAAAGAAGGCGGAGGAGTCTTCAGAAGAGACAAACGAGTAATCTCTTTGCTATTCCATACAGCAATGAAGGGGGAGGACATATGACACGACTACTCGAAGAAATCAAACAGTATCAATCGAATCCGCGCTCAGGGAGCGACTGTTATTGCAATTAGTCCGGAGACACCTGATTTTGCTGAGCGAACGGCAAACAAGAATGAGTTAAGTTTCCCTGTCTTAAGTGACGTTGATTTATATGTATCCCGTCAATTGGACCTCGTGTTTAACTTACCGGATTATCTAATTGAGATTTACAAAGCATCAGGACTCGACGTTGCGAAGCACAACGGAAATGAGGATTGGCAGTTACCGAAACCGGCGACGTTTATCATTGATACGAATGGTGTAATTCGTTTCGCAGAAGTACCGTCCGATTATACGAAACGTGTTGATCCAGAACACATCCTCCAAAACCTCGAACAGAATAAAAAGTATGAAGATTAACTTAAACGGTCTGGCTTCTCTCTAATTGTTGGGAGAAGTCAGACCGTTTGAAGTTTCCCTTTATTTTGTGTCAAGAAGTACTCGTCTCAGCCATTCTTGAAATTTGAGATCAGTCTGTTGCCAATCCATTGCCCGTGCAAAATGATGAGCGGAGATGCGAATGGCTTCGTACTCCTCTGGATCTCGGAAACAAGCTCGCATTTCGGCAGCGAGTGCACCAGGTGTTTTGTTTTTAGCCATGTAGCCTGTCATGCCGTACTGAACGGCGTCTCGGACACCAGGAGCATCATATACGATGGATGGTGTTCCGACTGCCGCCGCTTCAATTATAGGAAAACCTACGCCTTCACGTATGGAAGGGAAAAGGAGAGCGGTGGCACGACTCATCATGCGACGCGTTTCTGTTTCAGTGACTGAATCGTAATATGTGATAGCATCCTTCACTTCTTTAGGAAGGGGAAGTGTAAGGTATTGCAAAAGATGAGAGCTGTTACGGATACCAATCAGCCAGAGGCGTGTCTCAGGAAACTCACGTTGAACCATGAGGAATGCCCCAATCGCATCTTGAAGTTCTTTTTCGTTCAGACGGTTGATATATAGAAAGGTTGGAACATGTTCTTTTAACTCCCATTCCTGTTCAGACCATGGGGAAAAAGAAAGTCCTGGCGGTAACATCGTGATATGACTGTTAGTAAAACCAGCACTTTGCAGTTCCTCTACAACAGAGGGGCTGACAGTCAAGGCGTGACTATCTTTATACCAGCCTAACCGTCGAGTCTCTGTCCATTCGCCAAGCTTTGAAAAAGGAAACACAAGCGTCGTCGACCAACGTTCACGAATCAATTGATAAAGAAATAAAGTTCGTTTATGACGTGGAACATAAAGTGGTGTGAAGAAATGAAACCCATTCAAATGATCCAGAACTAAATCAATCGTTTTAGCATATGACCAGTAATAATAAAGTGCATATGGAATAAGAGAAGCTGTCGTACCGTAACGGAGGTAAGTGATACCATCTCGATACTCCGTAGGTGATCCGCCCTTAAATGAGACGGACAAATGGGTGACTCGATAGGTAGTACTGACACGCCGCAACATTTCATGAATAAAAGTTTCAGCTTCTCCAGCTTTGGGATGCCGAGCATCACGCCAAGATAAAAAAAGTAGATGAGGTTTCATGTCGTACCTCCTTTGCGTAGAAAAATTGGATCCGAAAGATTGGTTCTTCTACGTAATCTTCTCTACAGTAGAAGAATATTCCTAGAAAATCCTTCAAATCAAATGACTTCTGTTTCATCTATGATGTGCTGAAGCGTTACGTATAAAAGCTTTTGGGTAAAGAACAATAACGAAACGGGTAGGAGGAACGCGTATGAAATGGAAGGGAAGAGAACGGAGTTCAAACGTCGAGGACCGGCGAGGGATGGGTGGGAAAGGAATCGCCGGTATCGGCGGTGGTGTCGGGATCATCCTGCTGATCGTCATCACTTTGATGGGTGGGAATCCAACTGAACTACTCGGAGACTTAACCGGTGGGGATCAGCAAAATACGACGTATGAAGAAACGGCACAGGAAAAAGAAGCAGCGGACTTCGTTTCCGTTGTCTTAGCCGATACGGAACGGGTCTGGACGAAAGAATTCAAAGAAGATGGTAAGACATATAAAAAACCGAAGCTCGTCTTATATACGGATCAAGTCAGTTCGGCTTGCGGACAAGCAGGGAAGTCCGTCGGTCCCTTTTACTGTCCTGGTGATCAGAAATTATACATTGATTTAAGTTTTTATGATGAACTACAAACGAAATACGGGGCACCGGGCGATTTTGCGATGGCATATGTCATTGCGCATGAAGTAGGGCATCATGTGCAGACGTTACTTGGAAAATCGGATGAGATCATGCCACTTCGAAAGCAAATGAGTGAGGAGAAGTTCAACAAGTACCTCGTTCGATTCGAGCTACAGGCAGATTATTATGCCGGCGTCTGGGCGCATCACGCGCAAGGCGAAAACTTGCTCGAAGAAGGCGATCTCGAAGAAGCGTTGACGGCAGCGAATGCTGTAGGGGATGATACGTTACAAGAAAAAGGTCAAGGATATGTCGTGCCGGAAAGCTTTACCCACGGTACATCTGCGCAACGAGAGCGTTGGTTCCAAAAAGGTTTTGATAACGGGACGATTGAAGGTGGAGATACATTCAAAGCGAAAAATCTGTGAGGCGGATCAACGATACTCTTTTTGAAACATCTTCCAGCTATTTCCGTAGATAAAGATGAGAGATTCAAAGAGGAGTGTCGAAGTTGAAACAGATTAGTTTGTTTTTATTGCTCTATACGGCTGTCGTTGTATTGACGTATATCGTGTCACGATTTGCGCCAGATTTACTGCTCTACATGGTCTATTTCGCCATTGCGTCATTACTTGTCATCACGGGCTATTTGTTGAAACGACTCGTACTGAAGCGCTAAATACCAAAAGAGGCTGACTTAAAAAAGAATGACGCGTCTTTTCACGCCCTTTCCTCAGGCGAGACACAAGCCAGTTTTCCTGCTTTGTTGAAGCAGGAAAGCGGGTCTTGTTCGTCTCTGACAGCGCATAAATGCGCTTGTTCCTGTAGGAGTGGCGTGTGACGCGTCATTCTTTTTGTTACGAGATAAGGATAGCAGTTTATTATTCTGCCACCCTTATCTTTGTAGAGACTGACTTTGGAGTCAGCCTCTTCGTTATTTAAAAGCCATCTTATGAACGGAACATCGTCGGATCATCTGGAACGTTTTCCAGGTAAGCGATCCGTCCGTTTTCATCGAGACGTGCGATATCTTTTCCGTCTTGCGTGAAGACACTACCGTCTGCCCGTTTTCCGCAAACTGCCCAGCGTGTTTCATATGTTCCGGGTGTTGTTTCTTCCCAGCCGGCATACATGTGCTTAATGTCTTGATTCGTTGTAAACACATGACGGACGAATTGTTTCCAGGCGTCGATGCCGTGCTTTGGTTGTCCGTTCAGGACGAACGTGATGTCTGTCGTGAATAAGGAAACGAGATCCTCAAAAGCTTGTTCATCTGTGCGTGACGCGTCGAATAAGTCGAAATAACGATTCAATACCATAGTAAAAACCTCTTTCTGTTCATTAAAGTGTCATCATCCGGTCTGTGATTAACGCATGCAACCGTTCTAAATGTTCTGGTGGACAGGAGGCGTCAATTGCTTGACGGATCGAGCCGATTGATTCGCGCTTCAACGTCGATTGCCAAGCATCTTCTGCCTCTGTCATCAGATTCGAGAGCAGACCGATCTCCTGTTCCTGAATCCCCATCAAATCCTCAAAGACACCGCTTGACGCATACAACGTCTGCTTGCCCTCGATTGCTTGATAAACGTCAAAGATTTGAATTTCGTCTGCTGGACGCCGTAAGCGAAAGCCGCCTTTGACACCCGGTACGGAATACAACAGATCCGCCTGGACGAGTTTTCGTAAGAGCTTTTGGAAATAAGTCGGCGAGGCACCGAGTTGCTGGCTGATGAATTCACCGGGCAACACAGCGCGATCTGGAAGGAAGGTCAAAAGCAACATCGCATAGACGGATTGCTCGACCCCGGTTTTCATTTGCATAGAAAGACTCCTTTCTTTAAACGTGGATAATATCTATCCATAATAGTTTCATTCGAAAGGATTGTCGAGTTTTATGCTCTCACAAAACCGTCACACCTTTTCGACAGCATCTGCATGGCATCCCCGTTCCAGATTCGATATACTAAATGTACGATATGTGAAAATATTCACTAAAAGTCGTTCACACTTCGTGAAAGGACGTTTGTATATGAATCCATTAAAAGGAATCGTCCAGATTCCACGTAGTATTCTCATTCAATTCATCATCGCGGCTTTCCTGATGGGGGTCGCGGTCGTCGGTCAGTCATACGGCATCGTGTTGACGGTCGATCGCATTTTCCTAAAAGAACAACCGTTTGAAGCCGTCATTCCTTTACTGCTCGTCGTTCTCGGGATGCTGTTGCTCCGAGTCGCCGTGACGTATTGGAACGGTCGTCTTGGTACGACGTTATCGGCACACATGAAGCAGGCGCTTCGGGAAGCACTCGTTGCGAAATATACGAGTCGCTCAGTCGAGATGATGCTACAAGGGCAAGCGGGACAGAAGGTCAGTGTCTTGCTCGATGCAGTAGACGAGATGGACAGCTACTATAGTCAATATTTGCCGAAAGTCGTCCAGACGACAATCGTTCCATTGATGGTCTTGATTGCGGCATTCAGCTATGACTGGATCACGGGTCTTGTCATGATGATCACGGCGCCGTTCATTCCGTTGTTTTACATCATCATCGGCATCATGACGCAAAAGCGGGCCGATGCTCAACTCGAGAAGATGACGGCATTCTCAGGAACGTTCCTCGATACGTTACAAGGACTGATAACCTTGAAGTTATTCGGTCGCGCGAAACGACAGCGTGACGTCATCGAAAAAAGCAGTCTCGATTTCCGAGATGCGACATTAACGGTCTTGAAGCTCGCCTTCTTGTCGTCATTGATGCTTGAGTTCATCTCGATGCTCAGCATGGGAATGAT
This sequence comes from Exiguobacterium sp. BRG2, assembly GCF_031844245.1. NCBI lineage: Bacteria > Bacillati > Bacillota > Bacilli > Caryophanales > Exiguobacterium > Exiguobacterium sp. BRG2. Next base: position 114,331 of record NZ_JAUZUW010000009.1, on the reverse strand, counting down.
TGCACTTGAAGTCAGTCTGCGTTTGATTCTGTTTCAAAGCATCACCTTTATCCCAGCGTTCTTGATGCTCGTGTTGGCACCAGAATACTATCTTGCCTTAAAAGAGATGGGGGCTGCTTTCCACACGGGACGCGGTAGTGTGGCAGCAGCGAAACAGATCGCAGCCGAACTGACGGCAGATGATCGTCCTGTTGCATACGGTCAATCGGAACTCACGACCAATCGTCCACCACGAATCGTCTTGGATGAAGTCGGCTTTACGTACCAAGAAGGACGTTTTGCCTTACAAGATATCGGGCTTACGATTGAGCCGTATCAAAAGGTAGCGTTGATTGGTCGCAGTGGTGCCGGTAAATCGACCGTCTTGCAGTTGATTGCCGGACTCGCGGATCCACAAGAAGGACGGATTCTACTCGACGGAACCGAGCGCGGTCAGGTGGAGGAAACAAGCTGGTTCCGTCAGTTGAGCTACATTTCTCAACATCCATATCTGTATGCCGGAACACTGGCAGAAAACATCGCGATTGGTGAGCTTCGTCAAGCGACGCCGGAAGAGATTTTCGAAGCGGCGCAGGCGGCAGGGCTCGAGGAGTTGATTGCGACGTTGCCTGAAGGGATTGACACGGTGATCGGAGAAGGTGGACGCGGTCTATCGGGTGGCGAAAAACAGCGTGTTGCGTTAGCACGAGCGTTCTTGAAACGCCCGAACGTCGTCGTCTTTGATGAACCGACGACTGGACTTGATGTCAAAACGGAGCGACTGCTCCAACAAGCGATTGAGCAACTCGGACAATCGGCAACCGTCATCACTGTTGCGCACCGTTTGCATACGATTGAACGATCGGATCAAATCGTCGTTCTCGACGGCGGACGAATCGTCGATCGCGGCACTCACGATGAACTGCTTGGACGCGATTCGGAATATGCGCGGATGCGTAGCGTCCAGAGAGGGGAGGAAACACGATGAAGGAATTATTAGGAGTCTTTCGGTTGATGGTGCATCAAAAACGCGATATCGTCTGGTCGATCTTCTTCGGTGTCCTCGCCGGTGTGACAGCGGTCGGTTTATTCGCAGCAAGTGGGTACCTGATTTCAAAGGCAGCCTTGTTGCCACCGATCCAGACACTCGCTGTCTTGATCGCCCTGCAAAAAGTGTCGAGTCTGACGCGCGCCGTCAGTCGGTATGCGGAACGTTACTATTCGCACCGGGCGACGTTTACGATCCTTAGTGACTTGCGAACGTCATTTTACCGTCGTCTCGAGCCGCTTGCGCCAGGGATTTTTGGTAAGTACCGCAGTGGGGATTTACTTGCGCGGATCGTCGGGGATGTCGAGAGTCTGCAAAATACGTTCTTACGTGTCCTCTATCCGCCGATCGTGTTACTGCTCGTTTTCTTCTGTACGATCTTTTTCGTCAGTTTCTTCTCATGGACGATTGCCGGGATTCTGTTGCTTGGTTTAATTTTGACCGGTTTCTTGATTCCGGGATGGTTCGCGTACCGTGAACAACGCTTCGCCCGTTCAGTCCGTGTCCGACGTGGTGACTTGTCGACAGAAGTGACAGAGTTATTCCAAGGCTATCGTGATTTGAAGATTTACCAACAGCTCGACCAAAAGGAACAGGACTTGAATGCCGTCGCGAAACGGTATGTCGAGGAAGAGAAACGTAATGGTTTACACGCTGTCTCGAACCTGGCCTTGAATACGATGGTGACGTTGATCATCTCTTGGCTTGTCCTCGGTGTGGGTGCCTATCTCGTCGCAAGCGGACAACTCGAGGGAGTTTTCCTCGCTTTACTCGTCATGACATCGCTGACCGTCTTTGAAAATGCGGCACCGATGGCGATCTTACCCGGCTTTTTTGAAGACAGCCGGCATGCTGCGAAACGACTTGATGAAGTCGTGACCGAGCAAGAGGAGCCGACGTACGCTCCGTTCGTCCTCGATCAGGTACCGTCCTTTGAAACGAATGCGCTGACGTTTACGTTTCCTGATGCACCCCGTCCAGTCTTACGTGACGTCACTGTTTCGATTCCGGCTGGTAAGAAGACGGCAATCGTCGGAGCGAGTGGTTCCGGGAAATCAACGTTACTTCAATTGATGTTACGGATGTATCCGACGGACGGATTAACGATTGCTGGACAGGACAGTCAGACGGTTGATCCGGAAGGACTCTGGCAGCACGCGAATGTCGTCTTGCAACAAAATCACTACTTTTATGGAACACTTCGTGATAATCTACTTCTCGCAAACGAAGCAGCGACGGACGAAGCAATGCGACAAGCACTCGATGATGTCGGATTAACGACATTCGAGTTGAGTGATCGTGTGTTTGAAAAAGGAGAGAACTTATCCGGAGGAGAAAAACAGCGGCTAGCGATTGCCCGCGTACTCTTGCGAGAAGCATCACTTTACTTGCTTGACGAACCGACGTCATCCGTTGATGCTTTGACGGAACAGATGATTCTCAAGCGACTGTTTGCGCGAGCAACGGATGCGACACTTGTCCTCGTCAGCCACCGCTTAGCGGGTCTTGAAGCGATGGATCAAATCATCGTCATGGATCAAGGACAAGTCATCGAAGTCGGAACGTATGCCGAATTGATGACACGACAAGGGGCGTTTTATGAGTTAAAACAAGTCGAACAGTCGGTGTTTGCTCCGATTGGCTAATAAGTAGTAAAAGATAGAGGGTAATCAACAAATGTTTGACGAACAGAAGGTCGTTTTCCGAATGAAAAATCGGAAAGCGACCTTTTTTGTTAAATAGGAGAAGAAGCAGATTCATCCTCGACTCCTACAGGAAAAGAAAGCAACAAAGTAGCTTTCGTCAGGGATAGATAAGACCCGGCAGATCGCAAGAAATGCGAGTTGTCGCGGCTTATCTCCCGCCTGTGGAAAGAGAGGATGATATACGCGGATGGTTTCTTACATCGCACTACTTCTTCAAATAAGAAAGAGTCAAAAAGACATGACAGTCCACCTCTGAAATGGTAAAGTCTAGAAAAAACGTGGAGGGGTTTCATGCATATCAAACAATCATCCATCGTCGTCGATCAGACGACCGTCTCATATGATCATTTTCAAATGGGATCCAAACAGGTCTGCTTCTTGATCTCGGGAGCATCGTACGTATACGACCATCCATACTTTTACTACACTCGAATGGCATTACTCGCGCGAGGCATCGATGTCATCTGCATTCACTATGTGACAGAAGATCTATTTTTGATGTCAGACGCTGATTCAAATGCCTGCATGACGCGCCGGGTTGACGCTGTCGTCTCAGAAGTGCTGGCGACGCATCCATACGAGAACGTTCAGTTTATCGCAAAATCGTTAGGAACGATTCCGCTTGCCGCGTTACTTGCTAAGCCGAGTCTACAGGCAGCACGCTTCGTCTTCTTAACACCTGTTCTTGAAGCCGAAGTAGTCGAACAAATCGCCACCTCGACGCAAGCTGGACTGATCGTCATTGGCACGGCCGATAAGTTTTATGATGAAGTGGCACTCGAAACGAGTCGCACCTCGCAACTGACGATTGATGTCATTGAAGGAGCAAATCATTCCCTCGATCAAGGATTCGAGGTCGATTCGTCACTTGCAGTTCTCGGACATGTCATTCGTCAGATCGAAGCCAGTTTATTCGAACCGCTACATAAGTAAAAAATCCGTCCAGCAGAGAGCCTGCTGGACGGATTTTTTAGTATGGACGAAGTAAGGCGCGAACGGGACTACCATCGCCGTCGACGAGCGGGAGCGGGACGGCATTCAAGTGATAATCACCAGGCGTGATCGCATCGAGGACGAGTCCTTCGAGGATATGGACTCCATGCTGTGCCAGTGCGTGATGGGCTGCCATTTCCTTGCTATCAATCGCATCGACGCTTGGTAAGTCAAGACCAATCAGCGAAATCCCGAGTTCTCCGAGACGTTCAGCAAGACTTGGTGTCAACACAGGAATCGTCTCTGGGAAAGTCGATTTGTCGATCCAACCATCCGTTTTGATGATCAAGCGCTGGACGTCATTTAGCTCAAAGCCATCTAAATCAGCGGCTGTGATTTCTGTACGCCCTGGTAAGTAAATGACACGCGCATGTCCGATATAGAGGTCTGGATCCAGGTCGATGATTTTTTGTCCAGCATCATCAAAATGAAACGGCGCGTCGACATGGGTACCGGTATGCAGACTCATCGTAACTTTGCCGACGTTAACGGAACCGGTGTCTGCCTTATTCCATGTCAATGTCGCTTCAAACGGTGTATCCCCCGGCCACGTCGTGACGTGACGATCAAGTGGTTGTGAAACATCAATCCATCGTGTCATCGTTTCATCCTCCTCATAATGTCGTGCGGACCGACCACAGTTCCGGGAAGAAGCGATGGTCGAGCACACGCCGTAGATAACTGACACCAGACGAACCGCCCGTTCCTGGTTTTTGTCCGATGATCCGTTCGACGGTACTCATATGGTTAAAGCGCCACATCTGCTGCTGGCTCCCGATATCCAGTAGTTTTTCACCGAGTTCATACAGATCCCAGTACCGATCGACATCACGATAGACGCTTGCCCAAGCGGCCTCGACGCTTGCATTCGGCGTCCAGTCTTGCGTGACATCACGCTCAAGGACGGACTCGTCGATCGGTAGCCCATGGCGTGCCATCGCCCGGATCGTTTCATCGTAGATGCTTGGTGCCTTCAAGTCTTCGAGCATCATCGGATAGAGTGTTTCGTCATGCGCATACACTTTTAGCATCTGCTCATTCTTGAAGCCGAGCGCGAATTCGATTTGACGATTTTGATACGACTGAAAACCGGATGAGTGACCAAGCGCATCACGGAATTCTAGATATTCAGCAGGGGTCAAGGTCGACAAAACATTCCACGATTGAATCAACTGGTGCTGAATCTTTGAGATACGTGCGAGCATCTTAAACGACGATTCGAGATCATCGTTTGCGACCGCTTGCGTCGCTGCCCGCATCTCATGCAGGATTAGCTTCATCCAGAGTTCGCTCGTTTGATGAATGATGATGAACAGCATCTCATCATGATGCCCCGATAAGCGATGTTGACTCGTGAGCAATGGATCCAGTTGCAAATAATCCCCGTAGGACATATCTTTCTTAAAATCCGTTTGAATCGATGCTTCAATAGACGTAGGATCTGTCTTTGTCATTCCCGTTCAGCCCCTTTATCATGTTAATTCAGTTTTCGTTTTTCAGCGGTCTGTGGTTGTTCCGGATGCGCTCGTTTCCAGAAGAAATAGGCGATCGATAAGAACACTAACCACGGTACACCAAACTTCAAGACGATTTGGAAATCCGTGAACCATGTCGTTAGTACGAGTGCGAATAACAACAATGCACCGAGGGCAGTCAGATAGGGATAGCCCATCATCCGAACCGGTAACGTCCGTCCACCTTCACGTTCCCAGGCTTTGCGGAAGTACAGATGGGAGATGAAAATCATGAACCATGTGAAGATCGCCCCGAACATCGAAATCCCCATCATGAACGGATAAGAGACGCTCGATTGACTGCTGATGATCGCTGCGAGAAAAATGCCGAGCGTTGATAAGGCGAGTGCGAAGAGCGGTACACCTTTTCGATTTAAACGACCAAATACTTTTGGCGCATACGTTGCCTTGGATAATGAATACATCATCCGTGTCGAAGCATACAGCTGACTGTTCATCGCAGACAGCGCTGCTGTCAGGATGATGAAGTTCATGATACCGCCTGCATATGGAATCGATAGCATCTCCATTACTTTGACGAAAGGACTTTGATCGACGCCGCCTGCTTGTTGCCACGGGACAATCATCAACATTAAAGCAATCGTGACGACATAAAACGTCGAGAGACGGAAGACCGTCGCTTTTAATGCTTTCGGTACGGCAACGTCCGGGTCCTTTGCTTCACCGGCAGTGACAGCAATCAATTCCGTTCCGAGGAAACTGAACAGGGAGATGAAGATCGCAATCCAGAGACCCGAGAAGCCGAATGGCATGAAGCCACCATCATTCGTGAAGTTTTGTGGACCGATCTCAGGGCTCGGACTACCGATGACCAAGTAAGCACCAAGCAGGATGAACAGTAAGATGGCACTAATCTTAATGACCGAGAACCAGTACTCGAAGGTTGCGAACGTATTGACTGTCGTAGCATTAATGTAAATTAACGCGGCAGCGAACATGAGAATCCAGACGACCCCGGGAACGTCCGGGAACCAGTATTTCATATAGATGGCGATCGCACTAACTTCAACGCCGATTGCGAGAACGTTTGCGATCCAGTACGAATAGCGGACGAGAAATCCCGCGTACGGACTAATGTATCGTTCGGCAATCGTACCGAACGAGCCAGATGTCGGATGGGCGACCGTCATTTCAGCCAGACAGCCCATTAAAAGTAGGACGATGAAGGCGCCGACTGCGTAACTGATCAAAACGCTCGGTCCAGCAAGCCCGATCGCAAGCCCACTTCCGAGGAAGAGACCGGTACCGATCGCGCAGCCCATTGCAATCATCGTGAGTTGGCGTGTCTTGAGTTCACGCCGTAGTTCAGTAGGTTGTTCCATGGTGTACTCCTTAAGCAACGACTTCGCGTTCATTCGCGAAACGTTCGTATTCTTTATCTTCCATGATTCGTTTAAGTGTCGCGACGACGTCATAGACATCGGTAAACGTGTTGTAGAGCGCGACGGGTGCTAGACGGACAATGTTCGGTGCCCGGAAATCGGGGATGATCCGGTTTTCCTTGAGTGCTTTACAGATCCGTGCCGCTTCCGGATGCTCGAGGCTGAGATGCGCCCCACGGCGTTTATCGTCGATTGGATTTCCGATGACGAAACCGTACGGTATGAGTTCCTGCTCGACAAGGTCCATCATGTACTGCGTCAGCGCAAGGGACTTCGTTCGGACGGCTTCAATACCGACTTCGTCAAACATCTCTAACGCACCGATTTGTGGGGCGAGACTTAAGACGTGTGGTGTTCCAATCTGGAAAGCGCCTGCGTGCGCGGCCGGTGTCATCGTGTGATCCATGTCAAACTGTTTATCCTTGCGCGAACCGAACCAGCCCGTCAGCCCGGGCAACGTTCCGAAATGACGTTCGTGGACGAATAATCCACCGACTGTTCCAGGGCCGCCGTTCAAGTGCTTGTAATTACACCAGTAAGCAAAGTCGACGCCCCAGTCATGGAAAGCGTGCGGAACGGCTCCGACGGAATGACAGCCATCAAAACCAATCAAGATACCGCGGTCGTGTGCCGCTTTCGTTAAACGCTCCATATCGAGAATCTGTCCGCTTCGGTACAGCACGGCAGGCAAGACAATCAAAGCGATATCGTCTGTCATCGCGGCAATGATATCGTCCTCATCTAAAAAGCGACCATCATGACTTGGTACTTGGACGAGATGTGTCTCTGGATCCAGTCCGCGTAAACGAAGCTGACTTTGTAAAGCATAGATGTCCGACGGGAACGTCAGCGCATCCGCTAAAATCTTATCTCGTCCTTCTGTTGGTTGGAAAAATGTCGCGACGAGTTGATGTAGATTGACGGTCGTCGAACCGGTGACCATGACTTCTTCCGCTTGTGCGCCGACAAGCGGAGCGTTGAGGACAGCGAGACGTTCTGATAATTCGAACCAAGGATGACGTCCTTTCATCCAGCCATCGATCCCGAGCTCTTTCCAGTCTGATAGCGACTCGAGCAACGTCTTCTCGGCACGCTTCGATAATAAACCGAGCGAGTTTCCGTCCATATAGATACTACCCGGTTGCAGATAAAACTCATCACGATAGGTGGACAATACATCTTGCTCGTCCCGAGCAACGGCATCGGTCCGTTTTGCTTGCAGTGTCATACGTCATCCTCCTCAAATGAATACTCAATCAATTTTGACAAAAGCGTAGCAAACAAATTGACATTGTGTCAATATTATCGAATAGAGAAAACAAAAGGAGTGAAGGACATGTCATCTTCTCAACCAGAAAAAATCGATAAACGGCATCTGCGCACAGTGCGGACACGCAAAAAACTGTTGAGTGCGGCACGTGACGTCTTCTTAGAACAAGGGTTTCAAACGTCAACGATTTCACAAGTGATCAAACAAGCTGGCGTCGGCTACGGAACAGCCTACGTGCATTTTGAAGGGAAAGATGAGTTGCTCGTCGTCCTGATGGAAGATGTCATGAGTCGTTTCCATGCGATCGCGGAACGAACATTTGAACCGACGACGTCGCTAGAGGCAAAGGAACGTATCGTGACGCAAGCTACGGATTTCTTACGTCTCGCGGAAGAAGAACGAGCGATGCTACGGATCGTCGAGCAAGCAATCGGCGTCTCTTACATCGTCCGTGCGAAATGGAAAGCGATTCGAGAACGCTTCATTGATCGGATCAGTCAGGATATCCAGTATGCGCAGGAGACAGGACTTGCGCGACAAGATGTCGACTCGAAACTCGTCGCCCGTGGTTGGTTCTTCGCGAATGAGATGTATTTATTCGAAGTCGTCCGTGAAGAAGCAACAGCGACGATTGAAGAGATCGCACACGTCTTAGCGACGATTTATACGCAAGGACTCTACCGGATCGAGGATTGATGAACGGACAGGAAGGGAACAGTTCAAAGTAGAAGGGAGCGTGACCGGGATGCCATTTGATTACGATCTCGATTTCAAGACGACGGATTTTCGCAAGGAGCCGGAAAAATACCGGGTTGGACGCGGGGAGCAAGGGGTCTTACTCGTCGAACCTTACAAAAGTGAGATTTTGCCGCATTGGCGTTTTAAGACGCCGGATATCGCGAAGGAATCGTCTGAGAAAATTTATGAGATGTATTTAGCTTATAAAGAAGACGGGGACTTCGTCGGCATGGATATGGCGCGGAAGTTCATTCAGATGGGACATACGCGCGCGCGACGTTACGCGAACTACAAGGGTGGGCGCAAATATAAAGATAAAGAGACCAAAGAATTACACACACGCGAAATCGACGAAGAAAAAGCAAAATCCGCGGCCATCTTCCAAGAAAAATGGGATTTGATCCGGGCGGACGAAGAATACCTTGAACTCAAACGTGCGCATCAAAAGCAGTACGGATAAGTCATTTCAAAATAAAGGGAATCGATTCAAACCATGCGATACTGAAAAGAAAACGGGAGGCATGAGGATGAACCGTTGGTGGATTCCGCTGTATCCGATTGGTCTATTTTTACTAGTTGATCACTTTTTCTATGATATTTCATTGATATGGCTTATCATGCTTGGTATTGTGAGCATCCTTTTAAGTATCCGTCCGAAGCGACCATCCTTTTCGTCATATCGTCCATTAATGATTGGGACGTTTTTGATCGGCTGCGGTCTGATGCCATGGTTGACGCTGGATTTTACAGGAGTCGTCTTCGTCTTCTTGTTAACAGAAATCGTTGCGAAACTGCTCGTGTCAGTAACAGAGGAACAATTCGTATGACGAATGAATAGGGATAAATGAAATAGCCTCGATTACTCTGTCTGATAGGATAGAGTAATCGAGGCTATTTTTGATTCATTTAAGAACTCTGTTCGACCTTGGCAATTAATCGTGCCTGACGTTTTTGCCAGATGAATGATCCGATGAACGTCACGACAAGGAAGATCAGACCAAGTGCGAATGGATAGAAAATGTTGACGTCATACAGTACACCGGCAAGCGTCGGTCCGAGCACGTTCCCGATACTCATGTAGGCGTTGTTCATTCCCATAGCAAAGCCTTGCTCATTACCAGCGAGTTTTGAAATCATCGTATTCAAGACGGGACGTAAAATCGATGTCGCAAGGAAGATGACGAGAGTGATCGCAAAGAATCCACCGTAACTTGATGTCAATAATGACAATAGGAAGCCGAGCGCTGCGATGAACAGGAATAGGTTCAAGACCTTTCCTTCTCCGAAACTACGAGATAACTTATCGACGATGAAGATTTGAGCAATGACACTGATGATCCCGGTCGACGTCACCATGATCGCGATGTCTTTCGGTGAAGCACCGAATTGATCATCGACGAATAGACCAAGTACTGATTCGTATGCCATGAGACCAAAGCTCATGACGAGTGTAATGACGAGCGGTACGAAGTACGGTTTTTTAAACGATGTCCCCAGTTTCTTAAGCATCGATCCTTCATCTGGTGCCATCGCTGTTGCATCGTGTTGTTCGCTTTCTTGAAGTAACAAGACGCTGAATAAGACGGCTGCACCCGAGACGATCGCTGAGATGAGCAATGGCAATTTTAAGTCATACTCGGCAAGGAATCCACCGATTCCTGGACCGATGACGATCCCGAGTGACATCGCAGCTGAGACGTAGCTGTTTCCTTTTGCACGTTGATCCATCGTCGTGATGTCCGCAACGTAAGCAAAAATCGCTGGAATCAGGAGTGCGGCACCGGCACCGCCGATTGCGCGCGAGATGTAGAGGACCGTGACAGAGTTTGAGAAATAGAAGACAAACATCGAGAGCGTCAAGCCGACCAATCCATAGATGATCATCTTACGACGACCGTATTGGTCCGCCCATTTTCCGGCAATCGGTGACATGACGAGCTGTGCTCCGGCAAAGATGGCAATCATTAATCCAGCCGCCGTCCCACCTTGTCCAATCGACGCTAAGTAAGCGGGTAGAATCGGAATGATGATCCCGAAGCTCCCGACCGCAATAAACATATTGATCATGAGGACCGTTAATTTTTTTCGTTGATCCGCGTGCAAGGGGACCCCTTCTTTCGACTCGCTTTTTGTAAGCGGTTATTTGTTTCACTTTCATTATCTTAGATTCAAGCTAAAGCGCCTGTCAATCATGAAGAATTTCTCTAACAGAAAAACGTTCCGATTGCGTCTCCATTTGGGGAGAGAGACGTCATCGGAACGTTTTTATTTTGAATTGGGGCTTGATTGGCGCGAGCAGGGGTAGCTCGCAGAATGCGCACCTCTTAAAAGTGCGTCAACTTGTCCTTCAGGGACGTTCTCGGTTTGACAGGTGGAACGAGGGCTGGCCAGCCCATTTGAATGACGCCGAGAACCCGTTCATTTTCTGAAGCATGAACGATTGAAGCATATTCTGGTGTAAACCAATGTTTTCCGCTCTTCCAGCAGCAACCAAGGCCGCGCTCTGTCGCCACCAACTGTAGATTTTGAATCATGGCAGCTGTTGCGAGTGTATCCTCTAGCTGTTGATCCGGTGTCCCTTGTACTTGACAAAGTACCGTTAAGTAAACCGGGACTTCCCGTAATTTTTGTTCAGCCTGTTGACGTTGTTCAGACGTTTTCGTCTCGAATTGACCAAGCGCTGTCAGTAACTCCATCAAAGCATCGACGTACCGAGTTTGTCCTTCTTCGATCGCGAGAACAAAACGCCAAGGTTCTCGTAGCTTATGGTTCGGGGCATACATCGCCGTTTCGAGTAATACCTCTACTAATTCGACCGGAACTGGTTGTTCCGTATAGGACCGGATGGACCGGCGTGTTTCAATCACTTGTTGAACATGCATCCGTTTCATCTCCTCACTGAGTACTTTTTCACTATAAATGATAACGATTATCATTGTCAATGTTATTTGTCAGAAAACAAAAAGACGATTTCCAAGAGGAAATCATCTTTCGTTGAATTTGTATTAAGAAGCTTTTCGTTCCTCTTCTTGAGCAACAGTCGTTAGTTTCTTTTTCATGAGACCAATCCGGTACAACGCAAATAAATAATGGGCGAAATAAATCGTGAATCCAAGGAAAAGCGTTAATGCTACATGAATCTGAACGCCAGGAACAGCATGAAGCTGAATGAAGAGCAAGACAGCCATTGCCATCGTATAGAGCACCATTTCCACCGATTGTGGCATGACGCGTTGACGTTTTAGGAAAAAGGAACGCATGAGTGGTAGGACGACGAGACTGACGAGACGATCGACCAGTCCGATGACGAGCACACTGATCACCATTGCTAAACCATTTTCAAAAGTGATTAACCGTGGAAAAACAAGATATGTGACGAGTAATAGTGGTCCAACTAACAAAAAGATTGAAATCGAGGCACGTGTGAATACGAAGAGCCCGTTGACACTTGTTAAAAAGGCGCGAAAAATCTTTTGTGACCAAGGCGATGGTCGACCGACTTGCCAAGCAAAACAACAAGCAAAGATAAACGCATAAAATTGCAGAAAGGCAACCATAAAGCATCTCCTTTAGATATGAAACTCATTGTCCCTAGTGTATCGATTTTAAGAGAGAAGTGCAAAGAAGAACTTTTCACGAAGTATAGCAAAAGACCAGCTGATATGACATCAACTGGTCCTTCATGAATCAATCCAGATTTGGTTCTTTTTTTCCGTGCAAGAAGAAGGACAGAATCAATGCGAGCGCAGATAAAACGGTCGCAATCCAGAACGCGTCAGTGATCCCTTGGATCGTTGCTTGTTTTGTCAGCATCGTAAACCAACTCGTTGAAGCAGCTTGTGAGCTACCCAGCTGTTGTCCAAGATCGTTTAAATGTTGCGAAAGCGTCGGGTCGAGCGTCGTGAACTGATTCGCATCGTCTGCCAAGTGAGCCGTCGTTTGACGGGTCATGACGGTGACGAGAATTGCCGTTCCGATGGAGCCGGCGACTTGACGAAGTGTGTTTTGGGTTGCGTTTCCGTGCGGGATCATCTTCATCGGTAAGGCATTCATTCCGGCAGTCATGATCGGCATCATGATGAATGCCATACCGAATGACCGAAGCATGTAGATGCCCATGATGGAATAATACGACGTATCCATGTTTAATTGCGTCAATTCCCATGTCCCGTACGTCATCAACGTCAAACCGAAGATAGCGAGCGGTCGAATACCGAAGCGGTCAAATAAACGACCGGCAATCGGTCCGGTGATTCCCATGATTAGTGATCCGGGCAAAAGGAGAAGACCTGAATCGACCGGTGAAAAACCGCGAATACTTTGAAGGTAAATCGGTAAAAGCAACATCCCACCGAACAACGCCATCGTGACGATGACATTGATGAAGAGGGTGAACGAAAATTCCGGAACCTTTAACACACGAATATTCAACATCGGATCTTCCATCGACAGCTCACGCATTGCAAAAGCAGCAATTCCAATTAAGCCGATGACGATCGTGCTGATGACGATCGGGCTATCCCAGCCGTCATTCCCGGCTTCACTGAATCCGTAAAGGAGACTCCCGAATCCGATCGTACTGAATAAGACGCCCAGTGCGTCGAAAGAAGGTTTCGAGAGTGGCTGCGTCAGGCGGAACCAGGTCGTACCGAGTAACAATGTCACTAATCCAAAGAACGACATCGCATAAAACATGACGTGCCAGTCATAGTTTTGGATGACATATCCTGTGATCGTAGGTCCGACAGCAGGAGCGAGAATCATAGCGATTCCTAGCATTCCCATGGCAGCGCCACGCTTATGCGGTGGGAACAATGTCATGAAGACATTTGATCCTAGTGGCATTAAGATACCAGCACCTGCCGCCTGAACGACACGCCCGATCATCATGACCGGGAAGTTCATCGCCATCGAACAGATGATTGATCCAAAGAAAAAGAGTGTCATCGAAGCGAGGAACAACTGGCGGAACGTATAACTGCGCATTAAAAAAGCACTGATCGGAATCAAGATCCCGTTGACGAGCATGAAACCTGTCGTCAACCACTGGGCAGTGGACGTCGACACGTTGAAGTCATTGATTAGAACCGGTAACGCGACATTAATCAACGTTTGGTTCAAAATAGCAATGAACATACCAATCAGTAAGACCGTCAGTACTTTCGGAATACTGACGTTTTCAGTCGATACTTGTTTTGAAGGTGCTGCGACTGGTGGTGTCACGGTCATCGTCGGTTCCGTCTCGAGGGACTCCTCAAGTGTTGGTCCGTCAGTGGCCAGTGCGATGTCGGATTGACGATTCCGGCGGGCGATCCAGTTGACGCCGATGATGATCAGAATCGTGAACGCACTATATCCGAACAAGAAGGTAGTAGACATGAACGTCCCTCCTTAATCCTTATGAATGCGGACGGTCACATTCATACCAGGTCGAATGTCTAGTGATTTTTCTTGCGAGAGTGATACTTTAACTGGAATGACTTGTGCGACTTTCGTGTAGTTCGCATTTCCGTTTGAAGAAGGCATCATCGAGAACGTCGAAGCTGTCGTCATTCCGATCTGTTCCACTTCACCAGAAAGTGTCGTGTCAGGATAGCTGTCGACATACACGTCAACGGTTTGTCCGACTTTGATTTCATCGATTTCTGTTTCTTCGATGTTCGCTGTGACCCAAAGGTCGTTTAAGTCAAAACCATAGGCAAGTGGTGTACCGGCTGCGACGAAGCCGTTCTTTGTCGCCATCGACTGAACGATCGTTGCCTTCGCAGGCATCGAAACAGAAAGATCTGTTGGTTTTTGTCCAGCTTGCGCAGTCATGATGTGACCAAGTGTTGCACCGCTGTCGAGCGATTCGCCTGTTTTAGCAGACCAGTCCGTTAATTTACCAGCGCTTGGGCTAGCAATCGTTATCATTTTGCCATCGATTTTCGCATTGTCTGTTTTGACATAGCTTGTTGCTTGATCGTAATAGTAGTATCCGACGACCCCACCACCGATCAAAACGATGAGTGTAACGATATTAATGATTAGTAATTTTTTCATACTCATGGGTGTGTTAGCATCCTTTCTTGTGTACAATCGATTCAAAAAAAGTACTCCTCTGGGGGGAGGAGTAATTAATATAGTTAATTATATGGATAGTTAGATAACAAACAACCAACAGTTTCCGACAAAATGTTGGAAAAATAAATGATAACGGATTCATTTTTAAAAAGATGATGGAAAAGGAGTGAAATGCACATGAAAGAGAGCCGTGATCCACGACCAAAACGGTCACGTGACCGTATTACGATGGAATTGTTTCGTTTACTGAAGACAAATAGCTTTTCGAGCATCACCGTCAAGATGCTGACGGATGGGGCGGGTGTGAACCGCTCGACCTTTTATGCGCACTACACAGATAAATATGATTTGCTTGACCAAATCGTTGAGGAACAGATGATGGCGCTCGAACAAGCGATTCGGATTACAGGTACAGGCACCGTATTTCCGACAGTCGAGCAGGTGAGTCATTATTTTGCTCGTTTGTTCATTCACATTGAAGAAAATGAATTATTCTATCAGACGATGCTCGTTCAAGGACCGATCAAAACGTTCATCTCTCGTTTTCTCGATACATTGAAAGAAAATTATCGCCTCGTCTTTCGATCCCAAGTCGCAGAGGATGCGACTTTCGTCGATCGGGATTTGTTACTGAACTATGTCATTGGTGGACAGTTAGGATTATTGATTTCCTGGTTACGAAACGGTCGGCCATATTCATCCGCATATATGGCGGAGCAATTGAGCCGGATGATCGTCTTTGGAACGGTTGAAAGCATCGGTTTTCCGAAAGAAACGGAATAAGGTCATAGAAAAAGACACTCCTGATAGGAAGTGTCTCGTATTCAAGCTTGTCGGAAGGCAAGTTCCTTCGTATAAATCGTACTTCGGTTTCGTCCGCTTTCTTTTGAGTAATACAACGCTTTATCTGCTTGTTGTAATACTTCTAAAGACGTATGGGAACCACTAGAATGTGCAATCCCAAGCGAAATCGTGATTTGCAGATCAGGTACGTCTGCCGTCGGGAACAGGTTGCGTGCGACCGTCATCCGAGCCAACTCTGCGATTTTTTGAGCTTCTTTAGCTGTAGTGCTTGGTAAAATGATCAAAAACTCTTCACCACCGTACCGTCCGACGAGGTCATCCGGTCGTGTTAAGGAAGCGAGTGTCATGCCGAGTTGACGTAGGACATCATCTCCGGCGTCATGACCATATGTATCATTGACGTGCTTGAAGAAGTCGATATCAATCAAGACAAGTGAATACCCTTGATCCGTTGAACCGACAAGTGACAGTGAATCATCGAGACGGCGCCGATTGGCAAGTCCGGTCAAAGCATCCGTCATCGCTAGTTTTTGTTGATACTGAATGTTTTCGAAGTGACGGCGTAATTCCGTCAGCAGTCGAAAAGCAACAAAGCCAGCTAATAGATTAAAGAAGATATAAGCGATTGAAATTTTAAAGAATGTCGACCAACTGTTTGTCAGGATATAGATGGCAGGTAACGAATAGAGAACACCAATTGACACCAATAATTGAAAATGGCGTGTCGAGACATGAACGAATCGACGTACGATTCCGATCGTCGTAATGATTAAGACGATAATCAGTGTGGACAGATAAAAACCCTCCATTTGATCGACGGGTGTCAAAAAGTAACGTGTCCCGATGATCATTATACCGGCGACGATGGCGCTCGGGAAACCACCGAATAGCATAGCGATCGCGACTGGGATGATTCGTAAATCCACACGGGCGACATCGATCTGAATGCCATTGAATATCAACAAAACTGCAATCAGACCACAGACACTTCCCAATATGAGGCGTGTACTCCAGCTGGAATTCAGCGAAATACGTGGTCGATTCCGAAATGGTAAGAATAAGAGAGTGATCGTCGTGAACAGTAGACAAAAGTTAATGATGAATTGATTCATGATGGACAACAAATCCTCCCAACTCCCCAGCTAACAGATTTCCATATATATACTCCAGTATACTCATCTAGGTAACGGTTAGACAGAGGTAAATGTTTAGATAAAACATAAAAAACGGTAGAAAATCTACCGTTTTTTATGAAGACGAAGTGAGCGTATCCTCATCCATCGTCAGTAAAATCTTATCGAAGACGCGAATCATCGTTTCCAGTTCTTCTTCTGTTAAAGTTCCGAAGCGATCTTGTAAATAGTTTCTTCGGACGACCTCGAGTTCCCGAAAAGCACGCTCTCCGTCATCCGTCAAAGCAAGGACAATCGAGCGACGATCTTCCGTCGAACGCGTCCGTGTGACATATCCTTGTTTATAGAGCTTATCCGTTAAAGCAGTGACTTGACTCGTCGCCAGCTCAAATTGTTCCGCAAGAAGTGTCGGACGCTGGGGACCGTTTTCTGAAAGACTCCGTAAGATGAAAAATTCGCTTCGGGTTGCTGTTCCTTCAAATAGTCGATTAAGTTCACGTCGCAGGGTACGAAGAATGACACGCATTTGTTCCTCGAGTCGGTAAGTCAGCAAATCACGTTCCTGTGGCATGCAAGCAGCATCCTTTCTCTCAGTGGACTTCTATCATTTAGTGTACTAAACATATCGGATTTTTACCATCTACTACCCCAGATTCAAAAAAGGCAATTGACAATTTCGTGGCGGTTTGTGTAATATGGCGTAGTAATAACTAATTTAATTCAGTTCTCACTCAACCAGTGGGATGGAGGTTGCAGTTCTTAAGAGTACGGTTATGGATGTCGTCAAGCGACAAATGAAGTGACCTGAAAGGAAGAATTGCCGAAATCAATCATCGCTTTGAAGATGATCGATTGGGATTAGGTCGAATAGGTCTAATACTGTCACAAGTCGGGTATCACTCACTTGTGGAGAGCTATCTTTCACGACGGTAGAATGAGGCGCATTCATTTTATTATGTTGCGTTCTCATCTTCCATCTGGAAGATGAGGGCGCTTTTTGTTTTTTCATTCAAAAAGTGTCCTCTCAAAAAATCTAAACAGAGAGAAGCGAACGAAATGAACAAACTAGATGTGAAACAAACAACAGATTCGACAGCCGAAGGATTAAAACGTGGATTACAAGCCCGTCACATGTCGATGATCGCCATCGGTGGGGCAATCGGAACAGGACTTTTCATCGCGTCCGGTGCTTCCGTTGCAGCAGCAGGACCAGGTGGTGCACTCCTATCGTATGCAATCGTTGGTCTGATGGTCTACTTCCTAATGACAAGTCTTGGCGAAATGGCGGCGTATATGCCTGTCGCCGGATCCTTCTCGACATACGGGACAAAATTCGTCGATCCCTCATTCGGCTTTGCCCTCGGCTGGAACTACTGGTACAACTGGGCGGTCACGATCGCAGTTGAGCTCGTTGCAGCACAAATCGTTATGACGTATTGGTTCCCGGACGTTCCTGGATTTTACTTCAGTGCCTTATTCCTTTTACTCATGATCGGCTTGAACTACTTCTCCGTTAAAGGTTTTGGGGAAGCGGAGTATTGGTTCGCCATGATTAAAGTCGTCACTGTCATCGTCTTCTTAGTCGTCGGTGTTGCGATGATTTTCGGTGTCTTTACATCGGAGCCACCAGTTGGCTTTAAAAACTTTGCTCTCGGGGATGCGCCGTTCGTCGGTGGTATTCCTGCCGTCATCGGAATCATCCTCGTTGCTGGATTCAGTTTCCAAGGAACGGAGCTAGTCGGGATTGCCGCAGGTGAATCGGAAAATCCGAAAAAAAACATTCCAAAAGCAGTCAAACAAGTCTTCTGGCGCATTTTACTCTTCTACATCCTTGCGATTTTCGTCATCGGGATGCTCATTCCGTATACGAGCCCGAACTTGGTTTCCAATGACATCACGGACATTGCCGTTAGTCCGTTTACGCTCGTCTTTGAAAAAGCAGGTCTTGCGTTCTCGGCAGCACTCATGAACGCCGTCATCTTGACATCTGTTCTATCTGCCGGTAACTCAGGTATGTATGCTTCCACACGGATGCTGTATACACTTGCTCGTCAAGGAGATGCACCAAAGTTCTTTGCAAAAGTGTCGAAAAATGGGGTACCGCGTAACGCCTTGCTTGCAACAGGAGCAATCGGTGCACTCTGTTTCTTAACATCGATGTTTGGTGGACAAGTCTATCTGTGGTTACTCAATGCTTCAGGTATGACAGGATTCATCGCGTGGCTCGGAATTGCGATCAGTCACTATCGTTTCCGTAAAGGATTCCTTGCACAAGGTCATTCGTTGAAAGATTTACCTTACGTTGCACCAGCGTTCCCGTTCGGTCCGCTGTTTGCATTCGGTCTTTGTTTCCTTGTCATCGTTGGTCAAAACTATGCAGCATTCCTTGCTGATCAAATTGATTGGGTCGGGATTGCCGCGACATATGTCGGAATTCCGTTGTTCCTTGCCTTCTGGTTAGGACACAAATTTAAAAACCGGACGTCGATTGTTCGTTACGAAGAGATGGACTTCCCAGAACATCCACGTCAATCATAATGTGTGAACCACCTTCTATAAATGAAGGTAATTGAGATTGAAGACAAAGTGCAATTTTTCTCTGATGAGTCTGATGAGGAAGATTGCGCTTTTTTGTTCGTTTCGAATCGTTTTCCTGGGACAAGCATCGCGCCGCTTCGCTTCGCTGCAGGGTCGCTCTTGCTTGTTTTTCCCTAGGAAGCGATGTCGAGTGAACAAAACGCTTCTCTGATTCTCTTTCCGGGTATAAAGAAGAATGACACGTTACACGCCACTCCTACAGGAAAAAGCGCAATTTTGCGCTGTCAGAGACAAACAAGACCCGTTTTCCTGCTCGAATAGAGCGGGAAAACTGGCTTGTGTCTCGCCTGAGGAAAGGGCGTGAAGACGAGTCATTTTTGAGTCAGCCCATTTTTCTGCAATCGGAACCACCTTCTATAAATGAAGGTGGTTTTTTATTCCTTTAAATAAAAACGTTTTCTAAAATATAGTTTTGAAAAAGTATAAAAAAGGAATCAATGAATACATATTCATAAAAGGAAAATATAAATAAAGAATAGGGGGAGACGCATGACTACATCTGAATTATTTTTCACATTAGGTTCTGCAGCGTTTTTCATGTTGCTCGTTGCCTACATATCCTACCGATTGACGCGTGGGAAAACACAAGGCGTCGATGAATACTTCTTAGCAGGGCGAGGATTAAGCGGTGTGTTCATTGCCGGTTCGCTACTGCTGACGAATTTGTCGGCAGAACAGTTGATTGGATTAAACGGACAATCCTTCATGGGAAATATGTCGAGTATGGCGTGGGAAGTCACGGCGGGATTTGCTGCGATCATCATGGCTATCTATCTGCTTCCGAAGTTTCTCGGGCTTGGCATCTCGACATTACCAGAATACTTAAGTCACCGGTATGATGAGACGGTGCGCCGGATGACAGTCTTACTCTTTTTGCTTGGATATATGTGCGTCACGATTCCTTCGATGCTTTATTCAGGTGGGATTGCTGTCTTGCAGCTGTTCGATGTTCCGGAATTATTTGGTCTCAGTTATACGCAATCCCTTTGGTTAGTTGTATGGGTCGTCGGGATCATTGGAGCAATTTATGCGATTTTTGGAGGACTCCGTGCGGTGGCTGTCTCCGATACGCTGAATGGGATCGGACTCGTCTTCGTTGGATTCCTAGTTCCGGTGCTTGGCTTTATTGCGCTTGGTGACGGGAATCTCCTTCAAGGGATGAAGACGATTGCGACTGTACAACCGGAGAAGCTGAACGCAATCGGAAGCTCAACCGATGCCGTTCCGTTCTTCTCGATATTTACGGGAATCTTATTCGCGAATTTATTCTATTGGTCACTAAATCAATATGTCATTCAGCGTGTGCTCGGCGCAAAGGATTTAAAAGAAGGTCAAAAAGGAGTCTTAATGACAGGATTTTTGAAGTTGTTAGTTCCAGTCTTCATGCTGATTCCTGGAATCATTGCTTATCACTTGTATGGAAATACATTGACGAGCGGTGATTTATCCTATCCTCGACTCATCACGGAGTTACTGCCGGTCTCGCTGATGGGATTTTTCTTGGCTGTCTTACTCGGGGCCGTCTTCAGTTCCTTTAACTCTTTGCTAAATAGTATTGCGACACTTTTCGTCCTCGATATCTATCAGCCGGTGTTTGCGAAAGAGGCGAGTGATGAACATTTGATTCGTGTCAGTAAATGGTTCGGAACGATCGTTGCCTTGATCTCTTTCGTCATCGCACCATTCTTGATGTACGCGCCGGACGGCTTATGGAGTTTAATCCGGCAATTCACAGGGTTTTTCAACATTCCGATTCTCGTTATCGTATTAATGGGGATTTTCATGAAACGAATTCCGGCGATTGCAGCGAAAATCGTCATCGTCTTTCACGTGTTCGCGTATTACTTATTCGTCTTCGGTTTTAAACAACTGTTCGGCTGGGATCATGGCATCAGCTATATTCATGGGTACGGTATTTTACTCGTGATAGAAGTGTTATTCATGGTATTCATGGGATATCGTTATCCGGACGCTCAGTCAAGAAAGGTCAATCGACGACAGTCTGTCGAGCTCACTCCATGGAAGTTCGCGATTCCAGTCTCGATCCTATTATGTACATCCATCATTTGGACGTACGTTTTGTTCTCAAAGATCGGACTGGCTTCGACAGCAGGTATCGTGTCGATGTGGTTCTGGCCGGTTACGTTAGGACTTGCCATCGCAACGATTGTATTATGGCGTGTGTCGCTAAATGCTTGGGAAACGAAGTACCGGATCTATCTCGAAGAAGAGTACCGTCAAGCTGAATAATCCTCTCGCAGAAGGCATGACATATCGGGTAAGATGAAAGAAAAACAGGAGGCGATCTTTGTGAATTACTGGTACCACTTTAAGCGTGCCTTCTTACCGATCGCATTATTGCTTGTGACGCTTGCCTTATATCAAATGATCTATCGCTTGAATAACATCTGGTATTCGCTTGGAGGACTGCTTCTTGTCTTTGCGGCGATCTACTTCGTCATGCGTCGCCTAAAAACGAACCCAGAGGATTGAATGAGCAGGAAAGTCGAGTCCATTCTCTGAACGCGGTAAAATAGAGACATACAGAGGAGGGGAAGATAGATGGCAAAAGCAATATTTGCAGGTGGTTGTTTCTGGTGCATGGTCAAGCCATTCCATAAATATGATGGGGTAGAGCAGGTCATTTCAGGATATACCGGTGGTCATACAGAGAACCCAACTTATAAAGAGGTCTGTTCGGAAACGACAGGTCACTTGGAGGCGGTTGAAGTCACGTACGATCCGTCCGTCATTACGTACGAAGAATTACTCGATATCTTCTGGCGTCAAATCGATCCGACAGATGGCGGAGGTCAATTCAATGACCGTGGCGAATCGTACCAACCGGCTATCTTTTATGTCGATGAAGCACAGCGTGAAGCAGCTGAACGTTCGAAAGCTGCGCTTGACGCATCAGGACGCTTCTCGCGACCAGTCGCGGTAGAGATTCGTCCAGAAAAGCCGTTTTGGCCAGCTGAAGAATATCACCAAGATTATTATAAAAAGAATCCGTTCCGTTATCAGATGTATAGTGTCGGCTCCGGTCGCGCGAAATTCATCAAGGAAGCGTGGAAGGATCACGGTAAGGAAAAAGAATTAAAAGAGCGCCTGACACCGATTCAGTATAAAGTCACACAAGAGAACGGGACGGAACCTGCTTTTCGTAACGAATACTGGGATGAGGAACGTCCAGGTCTTTATGTCGATATCGTCGATGGTACACCACTCTTCACATCAAAAGATAAATTCCAGTCAAACTGTGGTTGGCCGAGCTTCGCTAAACCGATCTCAGAAGACAAGATGGAAGTCGAACTCGACACGAGTCATGGGATGACGCGGACGGAAGTACGTTCTGCGAATGCAGATAGTCATCTTGGTCACATTTTCGATGATGGTCCGACAGAGCTTGGTGGTCTACGCTATTGTATCAACTCAGCAGCGTTACGATTTATTCCGGTAGAAGAGCTTGATTCGGCAGGATACGGGGAATATAAAAAACATTTCGAGTAACACGTAGGGAGCAGTCAAACGATTTCGTTTTGACTGCTCTTTTTTTCAAATGGAAAGGAGAGGATCAGATGTTTCAGTCCGTGTATGAAGAGATTCGACAGATGACGATTGCAAAGGTACTTGATTTCTATGATCATGAAATCCGTCAGCTTGATGAGAAAGCACGTCAGGAGAAATACGACAAGATGAGTTTGAGTCCATTTCGTTTTTTTCGGGGGAGTTCGCATCTTTTTTATTACGATGTGACCCGGATTCCGCTTGGTTTTGACACACCTCGTGATAAGCCAACTTGGATCCAAGGTGATCTTCACTTTGAGAACTTCGGTGTCCATGGCAATGCAAAAGGAGAAATTATCTACGACGTCAACGACTTTGATGAAGGATACTTAGGATCGTATTTATACGATTTGATTCGCATGGCAGTCTCTGTCCGGTTGTTCGCTGAAGAGGCAGGATATGATTCAGTCCCTGCAATTCGTAATTATGTTCTTGAATACTTACATGATTTAAAAAAGTATGCACTTGGAAAAGATCCAAGTGATGTCTGTTTTACACGGGACAATACAAAAGGACCAATCAAGAAGTTAATCAAAAAAGCAGAAAAAAAACGTGAAGAATTAATGGGGGAGCGAACGGAACTGGTAGATGGCGTGAGACGATTTTGTACACTCCCGGATATGGAAGTAGTAGATGACGCGACACGAGCAGCAATTGAGTCTGCTTGGTCTTCCTATATCGAGACAATCGACGCCGAGGATCGCCATGAGGAATCGTTCTATACGATCAAGGATATCGTTCGTAAGCTAGACAGCGGAACAGCATCCATTGGTCTCGAGCGCTATTACATCTTGATTGAGGGCGAAGGGGGAGAAGAAGATTTGATTCTTGAGATGAAACAAGCGCAAACGTCTGTCCCTTCGTTATTTCTGCCCGTTTATCGTCCAGAAGCAGAAACCGTTCATCAAGGGAGAAGGGTCATCACGTCGCAAAAGGCGATGCAGGCACATGAAGATCCATATCTTGGTTATCTGACGATTGAAAAAAAGGAATATTATGTACGCGAGCGCTCACCGTACAAGAAAAAACTAAAGGCGAAGCATATAAAAAGTCAGGAAGACCTTGAGAACGTGTTATGTATTCAAGGTCAAATTACCGCGAAAATCCATGCGCGGGCAGATCAAGATGCGGGAATTCAAGAAAAAATATTAACCCATCATGCGGATGTTGAAATCATTCGAGCTATCGGTGTTTCCGATACCGCTTTTTTGGAGCAGATCGAGCGTTGGTCAGAAGCTTATGTCATGCGAACAAAGCTGGATTACCAAGTGTTTTTAGAATGGATGAAGACGCGGAAAACGACTCAAAATATGGACTGAAAAAGGAGGAAAATATCGGTATGTAACAGATGTTACATACCGATATTTTTGAAGTGATTTTTATTCTTTAACAGATGAAAGCGTCAAGCAAAAAACAAATAGGTATAATGACCTATATCAATTTATCTGAAAACTTCGTAAATTTTTGATTAAGTTCTTACGGACGACTCGCTTCGTAAGACAAATCACAACGGATATAGGGGGAAGTACATCATGAGTTTGACGCGGAAAAAAGATGTTTCCGCTATGATTGCTGCAAGTAAACGCAACAGTGGACTTGCTCGAAATCTTGGCGCGATGGATTTAACGTTTTTAGGAATTGGCGCCATCATCGGTACCGGAATCTTCGTTTTGACGGGAACAGGAGCGTTGACTGCAGGACCAGGACTTATCGTATCATTCATTCTATCTGCCATCGCCTGTGGTCTAGCTGCTCTTGCTTACGCTGAATTTGCATCAACGATTCCGGTCAGTGGATCCGTCTATACGTATACGTATGCAACGATGGGAGAGATCTTTGCTTGGATCATCGGTTGGAACTTGATCCTCGAATATGGACTCGCCTCCAGTGCCGTAGCAGCCGGTTGGTCAGGTTATTTCCAGTCCTTACTCGCAGGATTCAATATCCATGTGCCAACAGCTCTCTCAGCAGCTCCAGGAGCAGTAGAAGGAGCCAAGACATACTTCAACCTTCCAGCCTTCCTGATCCTCTTTGCCATTACGGCATTGTTGTCGATGGGAATCAAGGAAACGAAACGTGTCAACAACATCATGGTTGTCATCAAATTAGCAGTCGTCGTGTTGTTCATCGTCGTCGGTGTTGGCTACGTTGAACCATCAAACTGGACACCATTCACTCCATTTGGTTGGGGAGGCGTCTTCTCGGGTGCTGCGATCGTCTTCTTCGCGTACATCGGTTTTGATGCTGTTACATCAGCAGCGGAAGAAGTTCGTGATCCGCAAAAGAACTTACCACGTGGTATCATCGGTTCACTTGCTGTCTGTACAATCCTTTACGTCATCGTCGCAGCCATCATGACAGGGATCGTCCCTTACAAACAATTCGCTGGTATCGATCACCCGGTCTCACTTGCGATTCAAATGGCAGGTCAAAACTGGGTCGCTGGTTTCATCGATCTCGGTGCGATTCTCGGGATCACAACGGTTATTCTCGTCATGACATACGGAATGGTGCGTCTCGCGTTTGCGATTTCGCGTGACGGAATGTTCCCTAAAGTATTCTCCGAAGTGCATCCGAAATATCAAACACCATTCAAGGCAACTTGGATGATCGGACTTGGTAGTTCACTCGTCGCTGGATTCGTTCCACTCGATGTCATCGCGAACCTCGTCAACATGGGTACACTCGCAGCATTCGTCTTAATCTCTGTCGCTGTCTTGATTCTTCGTAAGACACAGCCGGATCTCCCACGTGCATTCAAATGTCCGGGTATGCCATATGTGCCAATCGCAGCAATCGCTGCATGTCTCTTCTTGATGTTCAACTTGAAACTCGAGACATGGATTGCTTTCGGAATCTGGCTTGCAATCGGTTTAGTGCTTTACTTTACGTTTGCGCGTAAGCGTTCGAATCTACACCCAGGAAACATGCCGGCAGCGGAACTTGCTGCTTCAAAAGAAGAAGAGTAAACACATCAAAAGACCAGGTCGCCTTCAGGCGATCGGGTCTTCTTGTGTTAGGAAAGTGGAACAGGACCTTTGACGCGAACCGCGTCAAATTCACGACGAATGCTTTCATTGGCTTTCGCTTCATCTTCTGCCGACCAGCCGAGTTCACTACGCATCAGGGCAAGAACACCGTCTGCGTATTGTTCAGCATGAGGGAAATCAAAGAAGACGGCTGAAGCACGACGGTTCAAGAAGTCACCGGGTTGCATGACGAGCTCTGCTTCTAGACCATACAGAAGGGCACCGAACCAGTGTAACGGTAATTGATAACGAGCGGCTTCGTCACCGCGTGTCCGAATCAATTCAAAGACACGCTCGACATTCGTACCGTAGCGCTGGATGAGCCATGTCGTCTCATTCGGTGACAACCCAAGTGCTTCGCCTTTTGGTTGTTGTTCCTTCATGTAACGCGCGAATCCTTTACTTCCTTGTGGATGACCACCACCAAGCAAGATATCGTGCGTACGGGAAGCAAGATAAATTCGATTTTCTTCTGTCTTGAATTGCTCCGCGACCATATCGATGATTCGTTCCGCCATTTTCCGGTACCCAGTCAACTTACCACCGGCGATTGACATCAGACCGGATTTCGAAATGAAGATTTCGTCTTTTCGGGACAGTTCACTTGGATCTTTTCCATCTTCATGAATGAGTGGACGTAGTCCAGACCACGTTGATTCGACATGCTCAGGTCGTAACTCGACGTTGAACATTTGATTCGTCGCCTCTAGGATGTAATCCTGATCCTCGACGGTGACACCAGGCTCAAGAATATCTCCTTTATAGTTCGTATCCGTTGTTCCGACATACGTTTTCCCTTCACGTGGAATCGCAAAGATCATCCGACCGTCTGGAACATCGAAGTAAACGGCTTGTTGCAACGGGAAATGTACTTGATCGATGACGAGATGAATCCCTTTTGTCAGGTGTAAAGACTTTCCAGATTTCGAACCGTCTTTTTCGCGCAGTTCATCGACCCAAGGACCCGTCGCATTAATGATCTTCTTCGCCCGAATCGTATACGTTTTGCCACTTAAGACGTCACGGACTTCGACACCAACGACTTTTCCGTTGTGGTAGACAAGCGATTCCGCTTTCGTATAATTGACGGCACGTCCGCCGTAACCGATGGCTGCTTTTAAGACTTCGACCGTCAGTCGAGCATCATCCGTTTTATATTCGACATACCGACCACCGCCGACTAAATGCTCTGAGCGTAACAGTGGTTCGTAACGTAATGTTTCTTCTTTGCTAAGCATCGTCCGACGTTCATGGCGTTTGACACCAGCGAGTTGATCATAGACACGTAAGCCGATCGAGGTCGAGAAGCTACCGAATGTACCACCTTCGACAAGTGGAAGCATCATCCACTCCGGTGTCGTCACATGCGGTGCGTTCTCATACACGATGGCACGTTCTTTCCCGACTTCGGCGACGAGTTTAATCTCGAATTGCTTCAGATAACGCAATCCACCATGGACAAGTTTCGTCGATCGGCTCGATGTCCCTTCGGCGAAGTCCTGCATTTCAATCAAGCCTGTTCGCATGCCGCGACTTTGTGCGTCAAGCAGAATACCAGCTCCCGTGATACCGCCCCCGATGACGAGAACGTCTAGAAGTTCTTGTCCCATCTCTTCTAACCATGCTGTCCGTTCCGTACTTGAAAACATCTTGTCTTCCCCCTGTTCGTCTGAAATGAATAGTTAGTCTACTTCTATCCATGTACCCACTTTTGCACTCTTTTGAGCACGATCAATGATTTTCATGACGAGTTCAGCCTGTTTCGCAGAGACAGGTGGTGTGGTTCGCTTACGGATGGCTGGAGCGAGATCCGTATAATAATCCCCAAAATGACCGGAAACAAAAGGGAAGTCTTGCAGAGGTCCATTTGCTTCAGCCAATTGATAGGTCGTCCGTTTTGTATCGACTTCATCAACGAAGTAACTCGCCTGTGTTCCGTGCACCATCAGGGAGGGACCAACAGCTGGAACGATGGAACCGATATGCAAAATAGCGCGTCGCGTGCCAAAGGCTAAAATTAGATGTGTATAGTCATCAACGATCCCATCTTGTCGTTGAATCGTTTGATCACAAAAGACACGGTCTGGAATTTCATCGAAGGCGATGAGTGCTTGATCGATCAAGTGTGAACCAAGGTCGTACAATAGTCCGGCACCAGGAACGTCCTGTTCGCGCCAACGCTCCTGCACATCGGGACGGTAACGGTCATAATGCGCTTCGAACGTCTGGAGCGTACCGAGTCGTCCAGATTTCAATAAGGTCATCAGCGTCCGAAAGTCCTTCGTGTACCGCCGATTATGATAAACTGTCAATAACCGACCGTGTGTCCGTGCTAGTTCTGTCAACGTTTCGGCTTCTTCGAGCGTGACGGTGAACGGTTTCTCGACAAGTACATCACAGCCCGAGAGCAAGGCGAGACGCGCGAGTGGATAATGCAGATCATTTGCCGTCGCGATGACGACTAAATCGATTTGTTCCGCTTCAAGTAATGCTTCAAGTGTCGGATAGACAGGGAGCGTCGCATCGTACGCAGCGACCGCTTCCGGGCGACTCGATTGAACAGCGACCAACTGATAATCAGGTGCGTGTAAATAAGGCGCATGCAAATGTTCACCGGCAAGACCAAAACCAACTAATGCGGTACGAATCATAGAAAACACATCCTTTTCAAGTTCATACCCTCAATCTACCATAAGGAGGAATACAAGATGATTACCGAGCAACACATCATCGAAAAGATGCGCCAAGCGATGCAACGTATTGACCAAACAACAGGAGCTGCGCAAAAAGAACAGATTGCAGCGATGAAGGCTTATTGTGAATTACTCCTTGAATCCGAGGCGACGCCAAGTTCGACAATATCGCTTCCTACGTCAACGCCTCAGGCAACCCCAGCAGTCGATCCGATGTTAGCGCGTTTCATGGGTGTTTCGCAGGAAAAAGAAGAAAAAGGCACTTCATTGCTCGATTTTTGAATGAAATGACGCAATTCAGGGAATAACCATCACAGTTAAAATAAGAAAGGGAGATACGTCATGAAAACAGTCATCGTCATTGGAGCAGGACCAGGAAACGGATATGAAATCAGTAAACGATTTGGGCAAGAAGGGTTTCAAGTCGTTTGTGCGGCGCGGACACAAGAAACGCTTGCAGCCGTCATCACGGAACTAAAAGAAGAAGGGGTAGAGGCGGTGGGGGTAGAATGTGATGCTTCTCGAAAAGCCGATATCGCATCACTCATCGAATGGACAGAGGAGCAGTATGGACAAATCGATGTCTTAGTCTATAATGCTTCGATTTTACATCAAGCATCTGTCCTTGAAGTCTCGGCAGAACAGATTACGAAAGAGTTCGAGATCGATGTTCTCGGTGCACTGCATGCCGCACAACTCGTTGCTCCTTCGATGCAGGAACGAAAAGACGGCGCCATCCTGATTACAGGAGGTGGCGCTGCGATGCAAGCAATCAAATCGTTACCAGGGCTTTCGATTGGCAAGGCAGGCGTTCGTCAAGTGACGCACATGCTCCATGATACGTTGAAGGAAGACGGTGTCTACGTCGGAACCGTCACGATTGCCGGAGAAGTGAAGCGCGGAACGGCACTTGATCCGAAAAACGTAGCGGAAGCGTTCTATACACTTTATACAAACCGTAACAAAGTAGAGACGGTTCTATCAGCAGACTAACTTATGAACAAGAGAGCGTATGCGGGTTCGGACATTGACCGAATCCGTATTTTCATGGAAAGGAGAGAAATAGAAATGAGACGATCTGTATTCATAAGTTTACTTTTTTTATTCGTTCTCATCGGTTGTGCACCAGAAGAAACCGATCTGCTTGGCATCAAGCAACCAGACGATGAAAAGATTACGAAAGCGACGGTGCAACGCGTCATCGATGGGGATACATTAAAAGTGAGGCTAGCAGACGGGAAAACGGAGGATGTTCGTTTGTTGCTCGTCGATACACCGGAAACTGTTAAACCGGATACGCCGGTTCAACCTTATGGAACGGAAGCTTCAGCGTTTACAAAAGAGACATTACCGAGCGGGACAGCTATTCGGTTAGAGCGTGATCATTCCCGGGCTGACCGATACGGACGACTGCTCGCTTATGTCTGGTACGGCGATAAGATGTTAAATCAAGAGTTACTTCGAAAAGGACTCGCCCGTGTCGCTTTCGTCTATGAACCAGACACACGTTATGTCGATATGTTTGAACAGATCGAACAGGAAGCCAAGCAGGCAAAGAAGAAAATTTGGAAGCACGATGGCTACGTCACGAATCGCGGATTCAATGTTCAAGCGATTACAGAAACGAAATCCTGCGATATCAAAGGTAATATCAATCGGTCAGGTAAAAAAATTTACCATGTCCCGGGTGGTCAGTCTTACAATGAAGTGAAGCCGGAGCAACGGTTCTGTACGGAGAAAGAAGCACAAGAAGCCGGATTCGTCCGGGCAACACGCTGATAAACGCAAAAAAAGCCATCGCTAGCGATGGCTTTTATCTATCATACAGGTGGTGGCGGTGGTTGATACTGCTGTACGTTATCATCTTCATCAAAGGAAATCGTGACATCGGTGATTCCTTTGAGGATGCGAATTTGCAATTCGAGTCGATCTTTAATGTCGTCCGCTTGCGCAATAGTCAAGTTGGGATCAACTTCAATCTCCGTTTCGACATGGAAGTGATCTCCTTCCTTGATGACTTCAAGTTTTTCGATGTCCCGAACCGCTTCATCACGTAACAAGATTTCACCGATTTTAGCCGTCAGTACTTCATCAACCTCACCGAGCGCACCGGCAGCATTTTGAATAAAAACATTATAGACGACATAAAACATCATGAGTCCAATCAAGATGGATGCAATGCCTTCTGCTTGATAAAACGATGTATAATGCGAAATCAGGACAGCGATAATGGCGATGACGCCACCAAGAGTTGCGACAAGATCTTCCATGAAGACGAGACGTGTCGCCGGTTTGGCTTGTCCAAGGTGGGCGAAGCTTTGACCAACAAGTGTCAGTCCGCTCGATTTGAGTCCCGTCTCATGCGCGATTTCTTTCATCGCTTTATAGAACACTCCGACTTCGAGGACAACACCAATGCCAAGTGCCGTCAGGATGATCCACAAACCACTCGTCTTTTCGCCAGGACCGTGTGTGATATGCAAGATGCCTTCCCGAATCGTCTCGTAAGCAAGCAATGCAACGACGATGATCGCAGCAAGTAAGACGAGATTCACAAGGCGACCGAAACCATTCGGAAACCGTTTCGTGGGTGCTTTTTTACTGAGAGCAGAACCGATGTAGACGAAGAACTGGTTCGCTGCGTCACCGATCGTATGCATCATTTCAGCGAACATCGCTACATTCCCAGTTAAGATATAGGCGACGAACTTGATCGCGGCAATGATCGTATTGACGATGGCGGCAGCAAGGGCTGACTTATTTCCGCGACGGATCAATGAGAAAAAAGTGGTCATGAGCGGTTCTCTCCTTGTCTACTCAAAATAGGTTAACCACGTCCTGCTTGGAAAGACGGATAAAGTGTCATGCCACCGTCGGCAAAGAGTGTGATCCCTGTGACATAACTTGCTTCGTCAGACGCAAGCCATGCGGCAACGGCAGAAATCTCTTCTGGTTTCCCGATGTTGCCCATTGGAATCATGCTCTCGACTTCTTTGCGTTGTTCTGGATCTTCGAATTTTTCAGCGTTGATCGGCGTATTGATCGCACCAGGTCCAATCGCATTAACCCGGATTCCTTTCGGTGCATACTCCATCGCAAGAGTTTGTGTCATCAATTTGACGCCACCTTTACTCGCAGCGTAGTGGACGAATGTCGGCCACGGAATGATTTCATGCACACTCGACATATTGATGATACTACCTTTGACATCATGTTCGACGAAGTACTTCAGTGCTTCTCGTGCCCCGAGGAAAGCTCCTGTCAAGTTGACATCGATGACCTTTTGCCAGTCTTCGAGCGACATCTCATGGGAGGCTGACGGCATCTCGATTCCCGCGTTATTGACGAAAACATCCAATTGACCAAAGTGAGCCACCGTCTCTTTCACAAGGTTGATCATATCGTCTTCCTTCGAGACATCTCCTTGGATTGTAATGGCTTCGCCACCTTTTTCTTGAATCGATTCAGCAATTTTTTTCGCTTCTTCCGGGTGACTGCGATAATTGATGACGACACGCATGCCTTCTTCTGCATAACGGCGAATGATTGCTTCACCGATTCCCATTGATCCACCTGTTACGATGGCAACTTTTCCTTTTAAACTTTCATACATGATGCTTCACTCCTTCATTTATTGTTTCGTAAATCCAATCATGATTCCACCAGCAACGACTAAAATACAACCGATGATGACGAAGGTCATCTCTTTCTTCGTTTTCGTTTCTTTCAGTAAGAGGACGCCACCGATGGTTGAGATGACGACACCTGTTTGAGAAAGGGAGAAGCTTGTTGCGACCCCGACTTTTGCCGTAGCAAACAGTAAAGCGACGTTCCCGACAGCCCACATGAGTCCGCCGATGGTATTGCCAGCTGTTTTCTTTGTGAAGAGGTCTCCTTCTCGTAAAGAAAGAAGAATTGCGCTAACAACCATCCCGATCGCTTGCGGTAATACGGCTTCCCAGCCATTAATATCAAACCAGCGGGCGATGACGACGTAACCGACATACCCGACAGTCGAGATGAGAAGGAGCGTCAATCCTTTGCCGATATTCTCATCTTCTTTACTCTTATCTTCCTTATAAGACGTGAAAGCTGCTCCGGCAATGATCAATACAAGCGCACCAATTCCGAGAATTAAGGCAGTTGTCGTTGACCACTCGCCAAAAGCAAGAACACCGAACAATGATGTTCCGACGAGTTGCATCCCTGTTGAAATTGGCATCGTCTTTGAGACACCCATTTGACGAAATGCGGCAAATTGATTTTTTTGACCAAGTGCCCAAAAGGCACCAGAAAAGAATCCGGCAACCCAAGCGGTCGTCGACATCTCTGGGCTGACAAAAAAGAAGGTGACGATCGCGAACAGTAACGCACCCAGAGTCGTACCGATGATTTGTTGCGCCGTTGAACCTCCGATTTTCGAAACGACAAGCGGTAACGATCCCCACATCAATGCGGGAACGATGGCAATTAGAATATCAATCAAGTGTTTCACCTCTCCTTACTATTATCTCTCTACTTGAAATTGTACCCCACAAGGCGTTAGGAAAAACCTTATGGTGTGAAGATGAATTATTCTGAAATAAAAAACGTCCACCGAGGTGGACGTGTACGGTCGTTTCATTTAGCGAAATGGTTCATCGGCGATCCGAACGATTTGTCGTCCAATCCGGCGACCATTCCATAAAGCGATGACAGCGATCGTCAAGGAAATGCCC
Organism: Exiguobacterium sp. BRG2; assembly: GCF_031844245.1. Lineage (NCBI taxonomy): Bacteria > Bacillati > Bacillota > Bacilli > Caryophanales > Exiguobacterium > Exiguobacterium sp. BRG2. The sequence goes on along the minus strand of NZ_JAUZUW010000009.1, from coordinate 81,075 downwards.
ATGACGTCGTACTGCGTAAAATAATAGCCGAGATAACTGAAAGGCAGGCTGATGATCCCGACGAGCGAACTCGTCCACTGTCGGATTTTGAGTGACTCGATGTTCGCAACACGAGAGAACTTTTGTTGCTCCATGATCCGCCAACGTGTCGGTTCGCTTAAGGCATCGTTAACAAGACGCGGGAAGGCGAGCAATCGCGCGCCGTAAGAACCAGCAATCTGTAGGTAACGGTTTTGATTTTTCCCTTCGTCATCGAGCCAGCGTCGAACCATTGGTTTAGCGAGTTCCAGCAGGTTGATTTGCGGTGAAAGAATCTGAAGGATTCCAAGAATCGTTGATGCGGCACGTCCAAAGAAAGCAAACTCAGCAGGAAGCTGGATTGGTTCATTTCGGACGAGCAATTCGATATCGGATAAGACCTTCTCGATCAGTTTTGTATCCACGTTTTCCATATCACTTTCGAGATAGAACGTGACTGCTTTTTCAATTGCTTGTCGGATATTTTGCTTATTCGCATTTGGCAATAAGAATCGTAGATCTTCTAAACCATCGACGATCGCATCGTAATCCAATGTGACGAAGGACTGAAGAATCCGCTGGATCGCGCGCATATCATCGGGCGTCGTCGCTCCGATCATCCCAAAATCAAGCAAGACGATTTTGCCGTCGGACTGGACGAGGACATTGCCTGGGTGCGGATCGGCGTGGAATTTCCCGCCGAACAGTAATTGTTCCCCAGCGTTCAAGAAGAGATTACGTGCTAGTTCGTCACGATCAATCTGATGTTCCGCTAGATAATCGAGATCCGTGATGCGTGTCCCTTCGATCCATTCCATGACGAGCACCCGATTCGTGCAATGTTCTTCATAATAACTCGGGATATAGATGACGGGGTTCGTTTCATACATCTTTTTAAAGTAGAGACCGTTTTTTAATTCGGTCCGGTAATTCAATTCATCCCCGATGACGAAGACCATTTGGCGATATAAGCTTTGCAAATCAGTCGATTTGTTTAACGACGTCCGGCGCAACATGGCAATGACGATACGCATGGCACGGAAATCGGTTTTGATGATTTGTTCGATATTCGGTCGCTGGACTTTGATCGCGACTTTTTTACCATTTGATTTTAAGGTTCCGCTGTACACCTCACCAATCGAGGCAGAAGCGACAGGACGGGAACTGATATCCGAGATGATTTCTTCGATCGGCATACCCCAATCCTCTTCGATGATCTTTCGTGACTCTCCAAGTTTACTTGAAGGCACTTTATCGACCAGTTCGGTCAGTTCCATCAAGACGGATGGGGGGAACAAATCAGCTCGAATCGATAAGAATTGACCGAGCTTGATCAGTAATCCTTCCAACCGTAATGCTTTTTTCTTATAGTCACGCGCAATTCGGATCATGATGCGCTCAAACTCTTCATTGTTCGTACCTGGCCGGTTTTTCCGGGTGAATCGATAGATCGTAAAGATGTAACGTGCGAACATCGTCACGATGACGACGATGCGATAAAGCGCCCAACGTTTCATACGGTCACCTAGCTTCCTGTGCAGTTTGTTTCAGTATAGGTTACTTTACCTAAAAACGTCACTCGCAAACGGTCGAAACGGTGACAGAAAATTAATGCTTTACGGAAACTAAAAAGAGAGTATAGTAAGTATTGGAATTTCTTTGTAGAAAGGTGAAATGTGCGCATGTCCTGGGACTTATTGAATATCATCGGCACGGTCGCTTTTGCGATGAGTGGTGCGATCGTCGCGATGGAAGAAAAATATGATTTATTCGGCGTTTGGTTACTTGCTTTGATCACAGCATTTGGTGGTGGTGCCATTCGTAATCTATTGATTGGTGTACCAGTATCTGCTCTCTGGTCGCAAGGTGGTCTCTTTTTAGTCGCGATTCTCGTTGCGTTGTTGATTTTCATGTTACCCCAGTTGTTCTTGCCGCACTGGACACGTTGGGGTGTCCTCGCGGATGCGCTCGGGTTGTCTGCGTTTGCGATTCAAGGCGCCCTGATGGCAACAGCAAAAGGACTGCCACTGTCAGCGACGATTTCGGCTGCTGTGCTGACCGGTGTTGGTGGTGGTGTGATTCGCGATTTGCTCGCAGGTCGGAAACCACTCGTCCTGCATAAAGAGATTTATGCGATGTGGGCTGTCATGGCTGCACTCGTGATTGATCGCTTCCAATTGACGAATCCCCTACATTTGTTCACATTGCTTGGACTCATCACGGTTTTACGTATGCTATCGTATTATTATGAATGGAATTTACCAGCACGACGGTTAGGGGGAGAATAAGTATGAAAGTATTCATTATGATTGGCGCGATCTCGATGATGCTATCGGTCGCACTAGGTGCATTCGGTGCACACGCCTTAAAAGATATGTTGACGGAGCGGATGCTTGCAAACTGGCAGACAGGCGTACTTTACCAGATGGTACACTCGCTCGGCATCCTAGCACTCGGAGGACTCTTATTAAAGGCATCGATCCCACAATGGTCATTGGCTGCATGGCTGATGCTCGCCGGAATCGTCTTCTTCTCAGGTAGTCTGTACGTCATGGCATTGACGAACGTGACGAAACTGGGTGCCATCACACCAATCGGTGGCGTCTTGTTCATCGCGGCGTGGATCTTTGTCGCAATTGGTGCCTATAAAGGATTATGAGAACGGACCGTGTTTCTTCACTCATGGAGAAACACGGTCTTTTTCATATGAAAAACGCCTACTCACGATAGAGTAGGCGTAGGTATTAAAACGGATTCACCGCTTTGTCGTTTGTGTTTTGTTTAGCTTCGATAATGCTTGCTCATAGCGATCCAGTACACGATCTGCAACCGGTTTCAGCTCTTTTGAAAGCACAGCGAATTGCAATTCACGCGATCGTGTCGATCGGTTCATAGCATTCCCCATGGTAATTCCTCCTTACGTCATTCAACTTACTGTTTTATAGCCGCAAGGAGTATATTCCCATGAGATATTTCAATCAAACGTCATTCAACACATTAAAGTGCAAAATGAGTATTTAATTGTTCACTTTCGAGACGGTTGCCGATGAAGAACTCACCAAACTCACCGTACTTCGCGCTAACTTCGTCAAAACGCATTTCATAAACGATTTTCTTGAACTGGAGAATGTCGTCTGAGAAGAGTGTGACGCCCCATTCCCAATCGTCGAATCCAGTTGATCCACCGATGATTTGCTGAATCTTCCCAGCGTAACTCCGACCGATCATCCCGTGACGGTACATGAGCTCTTTACGTTTTTCCATTGAAAGCGTGTACCAGTTATCGCCATCGCGACGTGACTTGCTCATCGGATAGAAGCAGATGTGCTTCGCTTGCGGCAAGATCGGATAGAGACGGTCACGCACATATGGATTCTCGTATGGGTTTCCTTCTCCTGAACCACGATACGTACCGAGTTCAACGACAGAGACGTAAGAGTACGTAGGAATGAGGTAATCGTATAGATCAAGTTTCTGCATCTTGACTTCGACGTCTTGGATTTGTTCCATCGTTGGACGAAGGACCATCAAGACGAGATCCGCTTTTTGACCGATGATCGTGTAAAGTGCATGGCTGCCGTCTTTTGTCGCTTCGACGCCAGAAAGCTCTGAGAGGAAGGCTTGGAACTCTTCAATCATACGCGCGCGGTCTTTCGCGTCGACTTGTTTCAAGCGTGACCAATCGATCCGGCGGAAATCATGTAATGTATACCAGCCGTCGAGTGTTTCAGCGGCTTGTTGCGTAGCAGTCGGTTCAGATGTTTGGTGTTGCATGGGATGACCTCCTGAGTCTGAAATAAATTGTTTTTTTCCATATCCTATCTTATCACATTCTATTGAAACGCTTCGCCCGAAAAGGTCTTTGTCCATGAGATCGTAACACATGAAAAAAGCAGAGAGTGGGTAAAAGGGGAAGTGGAGATTACTTTGTTTGAAAATATTCTCTGTACCATTCTTGAAAATGACTGTAATAGTCTGTGAATATGGCTTCAGTGCTTTTGTTAGATAACTTTTTTGCAAATTGTTTTAACAACGATTGAGAACTGTGTATAATAAACGATGGAAAAGAAAATCGATCAAATCGACGACGTCGTGTTTACTTAAAAAGGAGAGAAACTCATGCAATTATTCGATATGTTAGAACAAAAGATTAAAGCGCACCAACCAAAAATCGTCTTCCCAGAAGGAATTGACGCGCGTGTTCTTGGCGCAGCTGTTCGTTTGAAGAAAGATGGTCTCGTCACACCAGTCGTCATCGGACCACGTGTACAAATTGAAGAAACAGCAACAGCGAACGGCATCGATGTAACTGGACTTGATACGATCGATCCTGCTTCTTACGCTGGCATTGATGAGCTCGTCGCATCGTTCGTTGAGCGTCGTAAAGGGAAAGCAACAGAAGAGCAAGCACGTGCTGTCATCTTAAAAGACGTGAACACGTTCGGTACAATGCTCGTTCACACTGGACAAGCAGAAGGTCTCGTATCGGGTGCGATGCACGCGACAGGAGATACGGTTCGCCCGGCACTTCAAATCATTAAAATGCAAGAAGGCTATAAAAAAACATCAGGCGTCTTCATCATGGTACGTGACGATGAGCAATACGTCTTCGCAGACTGCGCAATCAACATCGCACCAGATGCGAACGATCTAGCAGAGAACGCAATCGCATCTGCGAAAACAGCGAAAACATTCGGGATCGACCCGAAAGTGGCATTGCTCAGCTTCTCGACAAAAGGTTCAGCAAAATCACCAGAGACAGAGCGCGTCGTTGAAGCAACGCGCATCGCGAAAGAACGTGCACCAGAGCTTGCAATCGATGGCGAACTCCAATTCGATGCAGCATTCGTTCCAAGCGTCGCGAAATCAAAAGCACCAGAATCAGATGTCGCAGGTCAAGCGAACGTCTTCATCTTCCCAAGTCTTGAAGCTGGAAACATTGGCTACAAAATCGCACAACGTCTTGGTGGATTCGAAGCAATCGGTCCGATCCTTCAAGGTTTGAACAAACCGGTCAACGATCTTTCACGCGGTTGTAACGAAGAAGATGTCTACAAGCTCGCGATCATCACGGCAGCACAAGCAGTCGAAGAACGCCAAGCCTAAGCACGTTGTGAAAAAGTCTTTACTTTTTCGCTAAACCCCGTACAATGGTACACATCACGAAAATCACGAAACGTAAACGTATAGCAACGCTCGTATAATAGTGGGAATTGGCCCACGAGTCTCTACCGGATCGCCGTAACGGTCCGACTACGGGTGGTGAGTTACTGCTCTCTTTTTTGGCGTACAGTGGCTGCCCCCGGGTAGCGGCTGTACGTTTTTTCGTTTTTAAAGAGGAGAATGCATGTATGAAACGTCTACACGATATGATTAATCAAGAGGGAATCGTCTTATCGGAGCAAGTATTGAAAGTGGATGCTTTTTTAAACCATCAGGTCGATCCAACCTTGATGTGGGAAATCGCTTATGAGTTCATGGATCGTTTCCAAGATGCCGGGATCACGCGGATTTTGACGATCGAAGCGGGTGGTATTGCCCCGGCAATGATGACGGCGCTCCGTTTAGGGGTACCGATGGTCTATGCCCGTAAGACGAAATCGGTCACATTGAACGAAGGAACGATTTCAGCTGAAGTCTTCTCGTTTACGAAACAACAGACGAGTACGATCACGGTCGCAGAAAAATATCTGCAACCGGGTGAACGTGTCTTGATCATCGACGATTTCCTCGCAAACGGAGAAGCGGCGTTTGGTCTCGCTCGTCTCGTTGAACAGGCAGGGGCAGAAGTCGCTGGATTTGGAATCGTCATTGAAAAGTCGTTCCAACCGGGACGTCAAAAACTGATCGAAGCTGGATTCCGTGTCGAGTCACTCGCGCGTGTTGAGTCATTGAAGGACGGAAAAGCGACATTCGTCGACTCGGTGACCGTATGAGACTATCAAACTTCAAAGCAGCCAGTCTCGGACTTCAGCATGTGCTTGCGATGTACACTGGAGCAGCTGTTGTTCCACTGATCGTCGGGAGTGCGATCGGATTGTCAGGAGAAGAACTTGCTTATTTAGTGGCGATTGATCTCTTCATGTGTGGCGTTGCGACCTTATTACAAGTACTCGTCACGAAATACACAGGTGTTGGTCTTCCCGTCGTACTCGGTTGTACCTTTACAGCAGTCGGTCCAATGATCGCGATTGGAAGTCTTCAAGGCATTACAGCGATTTACGGTGCTTTGATTGCCAGTGGGCTGATCATTCTTGTCATTTCAGGCTGGTTTAGTAAGATTGCGGTCCTGTTCCCACCGGTCGTCCTTGGTTCCGTCGTGACGATCATCGGGATTTCCTTAATTCCGGCTGCGATCAACGATATCGGAGGCGGACAGGGAGCGAAAGACTTTGGTGACTTACGTTACCTCGGACTCGCCGGATTAACGATCGTCTTGATTTTAATCTTGAATCGCTACGGCACGGTCTTCTCAAAAGCGGCAGCTGTCTTAATTGCTGTGATGATCAGTACACTCGTTGCATTTGGCATGGGAATGATCGACTTCAGTCCGGTGGCGGAAGCGTCATGGTTCCAAATGGTGACACCGTTTTACTTCGGTGTACCGACATTCAATGCAACTGCCATCTTGACAATGACGCTCGTTGGTCTCGTCTCGATGGTTGAATCGACAGGTGTGTTCTTGACACTTGGTGAAATCACGGACCGTCGTTTGACGGATAAGGATCTAGCGCGTGGCTACCGAGCAGAGGGTGTCGCGACGATCGTTGGCGGTATCTTCAATAGTTTCCCTTACACGACCTATAGCCAAAACGTCGGTCTCGTTCAGTTGACTGGCGTAAAGACACGCAAAGTCATTTTATTTGCGGGTGGATTTTTGATCTTGCTCGGCTTTTTACCAAAAGTAGCGACGTTTACGACATTGATTCCAAAACCTGTTCTTGGTGGAGCGATGTTGATCATGTTCGGAACGGTCGCGGCAAGCGGGATCCGTATCTTATCACGGGTCGATTTTTCGAAGAACGAGCACGTCATCACGGTGGCACTCGCGCTCGGAATTGGTCTAGGAATCAGCATGAATCCTGAAATCGTAGCAGGTCTCCCGTCAAAAATTCGCGTTTTGACGGATAGCCCGATCGTCGCTGGTTCACTAACAGCATTGCTATTGAACGGGATCTTCCGATTGACCGGGAAGTCCGAAACAGCAGATGTGCCACTTGCTAAAGTTGAATAACAATTGTAACTTTCCGAAAGGAGCTATCCTGTATACTACATAGTAGCAGGTAGTTCCTTTTTTATACTGCTAACGTAATCAGAATATTCCGAGTATGTGGATTTAATGAAAATATACATTGAAAACGTTTACAAAATCGACACATCTTCTTTATACTGACAACGTAGCGGTACGGGGAACTGCTAAGAAACAAACAGAGACTGGAAGGACGTCGTAAAAATGAAACAACAGACAGAGTTGAATCGGGGACTGGAAGAGCGTCACATTACACTCATGTCGCTGGGGGCGGCAATCGGTGTTGGACTCTTCCTCGGATCAGCGAAAGCGATCCAATTGGCAGGTCCAGCAATTTTACTAGGCTATCTCATTGGTGGAATCATTATCTTCATCATCATGCGAGCACTTGGGGAGCTTGCAGTGCGGGAGCCGATCGCTGGTAGTTTTGCGGAATATGCCCGAAAGTATGTCAGTCCATTAGCTGGTTTTTTAACGGGTTGGAATTATTGGTTACTCTGGATTTTTACGTGTATGGCGGAAATCACAGCAGTCGGTATTTACATGAAAGTATGGTTCCCGGATTCTCAGGGGTGGGTATGGGCACTAGCAGCACTTGTTTTGATGACGAGCATCAACTTCATTGCTGTTAAATTTTATGGTGAATTCGAATTTTGGTTTGCGTTGATTAAAATCGTCGCGATCGTCGCCATGATCATCTTAGGGACCTTGACGATCGTCATTGGTCTTGGAAACGGCGGCACACCGGTTGGGATTTCGAACCTGTGGTCACATGGAGGATTCTTGCCAAACGGTTTCACTGGTGTACTTCTTGCCATGCAGATGGTCATGTTTGCCTTCTTAGGAATTGAAGTGATTGGGGTCACAGCAGGGGAAGCGAAGAACCCGAAGAAAACGATTCGAAAAGCTGTTAACAACGTCTTCCTTCGAATCTTAGTATTCTACATCGGGGCGCTCTTCGTCATTTTATCGATTTATCCATGGGATCAAGTCGGTGCGAACAACAGCAGTCCGTTCGTATTATTATTTGATTCACTTGGTATTCCGGCAGCAGCCGGCATCATCAACTTCGTTGTCTTAACGGCGGCACTATCATCATGTAATTCCGGTATCTTCTCGACAGCCCGGATGATGATGAACTTATCCGAGAACAGTGAAGCACCACGTCGTTTCTCGAAAATCTCGAAAAACGGTGTTCCGGCACTGGCTACGATTCTTTCAGGTGTCGCATTGCTCGTCGGTGTCGCTTTGAACTATTTCTTACCGGAAGACGTCTTTGCGATTGTGACGAGTATTGCGACGTTTGGCGCCGTCTGGACGTGGGCAATGATTTTGATCGCTCAGATGCGAGCACGGAAAGTACACGGTTCAGCAGAATTTGGTGTTCCGTTCTTCCCGATTGCGAACTATATCGCCCTCGCGGCGCTTGCCGGTGTCATCGTCTTGATGGCATTTGACGCAAGTACACGGATCGCGCTGGTCGTTGGACCACTGTGGTATGCGATTCTGATTGCTGTCTATTATGCACGGGGAATGCATAAGGAGACACGTCAGTCGACGCGTCAGGCATCAGGAGAATAAGGAAACGAGCGGATTCGGAAACGGATCCGCTTTTTTGACGCTTCGTATCAAACCGTTTCGTTTTGTTTTAATGATAGATTTGCTACACTTACGACAGAACCATACAGGAGGTCATACGAAATGAAAACGATTCATGTAGATGAATTACAAGAGCGATTAGAGGCAGGTGAGGCGTTGCATGTCGTCGACGTCCGTGAGCAGGATGAATACGATGCAGGACATATTCCGAACGTCCGCCTCCTTCCGATGTCTGAGATCGGCGAACGCTATACGGAATTGCAAGAAGGCGAAACCTACTACTTGATCTGTAAAGCGGGTGCGCGGAGCGAAAACGTCGGTCGTTTCCTCGAGCAATATGGATACGACATCGTCAACGTCGAAGGCGGTATGATGAACTGGAAGGGCGATCAAGAAGCATAAGGGGAAGCGTTACTAAGGAAGACGACTCGAACTGAGTCGTCTTTTTTCATGTGAACTAGTACACGTTTACCAATTTTTCTATGAACATTTTTCGTTATTCTTCCGATAGAGAAGGTAGAATAGCGAGTCCTTGCACTCGAGAATGGAGTGACACATGGAACAAAAGATCAAACGAACAATGAGCATCAAACAAAAATTAATCGTGACATCGATTCTACTTTTGATGATTCCTGCATTAGTAATCGGCTTTGTCGCATATGACCTTGCGAAACAAAAGATGACGGAACAGATTCTTCAATCTGCTCATAGTGGAGTCGACCGGATGAATGATGAGATCCAAAACATCATTGATCCGATGCGGCGCGATGTCGCCTTTTTTGCGGACCGAATTGACGGAACGCTTTATCAAAAAGGAAAACAAAATGCTGCGTTAAAGGAAAAAATGACTGAATATCTCGATATGCATCCGCAGGCGGCGAACATCTATTTCGCGACGACGGACGGGGATATGAATATTTTCCCGGAACAGGTCATGCCAGATGATTATGATCCACGGGAACGCTCGTGGTATCAATCGGCAGAAGCAGCAGGTGGCAAGGTCGTCATCACGGATCCGTACGTCGATGCTGCCTCGAACAAGATGATGGTCACGCTCTCGCAGACGACAGGTAACGGAAGAGGTGTCGTGGCGATTGATGTCGATGTCGACCGGATCGCGGAAATCGCGAAAAAGATCAAAATCGGAAAAGAAGGATACGTAATGATTCTTGATTCTACGAAAAAAATCGTTACGCATCCGACATTAAAACCAGGTGAGAAAGCGACAGGCAAATGGGTGTCATCACTTTACGCTAACCCAGCAGGGCAGTTTGGCTATGGGTTTGAAAACAAAGGCAAACAGATGGACTTCATGACGAACGACCTGACGAAGTGGAAGGTTGCTGGAACACTGTACGATCATGAAATCACGGGTGCGACATCTAGTATTCTTTGGACGACGCTTGCTGTCATCGGCGGGATGTTGCTCGTCGCAGCCATCTTCATCTACTTCATTCTTCGCTCGATTCTTCGCCCACTCGGTCATTTAACACGTGGAGCAGAACGGATTCAATCTGGTGATTTGACGGAGCCCGTCATCGTTGAATCAAATGATGAGGTCGGTCAAGTCGCCCAAAGCTTTAACGTCATGGTTGACTCACTCCGTTCGATCATCATTAATCTCGATCAGTCGATTACACAAGTAGCTGGCTCTTCTCAGGAATTGATGGCGAACTCTGCCCAAACGACTTCCGCTTCTGAGCAAATCGCGGGATCGATTCAACAGGTCGCAGCAGGGGCGGATCAATCGAAACGTCAACTCGATGCGAATGCTGTTTCGCTCCAATCGATTACAGCAGGCATCATGCGAATCGCTGAGAGCTCAACCGATGTCTCGGAATTGTCACGTTCAACGGCAACAGAAGCCGAGAATGGAACAGTTGCTGTGCTGAAGAACGTTGAGCAGATGAAAGAAATCGATGCCTCCGTTCAAAACTTCGGTGGTGTCATCAGCTCACTCGCCCATCGTTCGAATGAAATCGGAAAAATCGTCGATGTCATCAACGGTATCGCTGAGCAAACCAATTTGTTAGCACTGAACGCAGCAATCGAAGCAGCACGCGCAGGCGAAAATGGAAAAGGATTCGCTGTCGTTGCGAGTGAAGTGCGTAAACTAGCAGAGCAATCACAGGATTCAACGAAACAGATTGCACAGCTGATTCAAAACATTAAACAGGAGACGGATCAGTCGGTCACGATGATGAAGGAAGTCTCAGGACAGACGAAAGCCGGTTTGTCGACGACAGAAGCATCAGCAGAGCGTTTCCAAAAGATTCTCGAACGAACGCAGGAAATGACGCCACGGATCGAAGACGTGACGGCGACGGTCGAAGAAATTGCAGCGAACGTCCAAGAAGTATCTGCGTCAGCGACGGAAATCGCACATATCGCGCAAGAGAATTCGTCCGCTTCGAAACAAGTCGCAGCGACGACGGAAGAACAGTTGAGTGCGATGGAAGAGATTTCGCAATCCGCCAAAGTATTATCCGATATGGCGGAAGAACTACAGGTACTCGTTGCCCGTTTCCGTGTTTAAATGATCAAATCAAAAAAGGCAAGGAAGCCCGTCTTCCTTGTTTTTTTGTCTGTCAACATTCGGTGACAAACGGAACAAATAGCTTATAATCCCTGTGAATCTGGGCTTGAGACAGTGTTAAATCGGGAATTTAATTAGTATCTAACACTTCGAAGGAGGTGGGTACGGTGAAGCAGTTTCGTAAAATAAGAGAGTGGCAAGATGCAGGTCTTTTGGATGAAGCGACCGTTGAACGAATCATGAACTATGAAAAGCAACGTTCAACGAAACAACGCCTTCCGCTCTTGTTGATTGTTGGAGGGACCTTCGTCGTCTTGGCTGTATTCAGCTTTTTAGCTGCCAACTGGCAAGCGATGCCGATCGGCTGGAAAATCGGACTCGTCGTAGCACTCATGTGGATTTGTTACATCATGGCGGATCTTTCGGAACGTCGTCGTATTCTTCATCCGGTCGTCTTTCGAATCGGTGGAATCCTAGCGTTTGGCGCCTCGATTCTCGTAGTTGTTCAAAGTTTTCACTTGCCGATGGAAGGATCACTGCTCAGTTGGTGTATGTTTGTCGCCGCGTTAGTGCATTATATGCTTTGGCGTCATGAAGCATATGGTGTCGTCGCCTTCCTATCCGGATGGACGATCTTTACGAGCCTTGGTGGTTTTGGTCAGGAGCAGGCGAGTTATCTCGACTGGACATCGTTCGGTCTGATGGTCGTGTTGTCGTTCAGTTGGTTTTACTTCAGCCAACGTCTGCCGTCGCTGTTATTTAGCTGGCTGTTTCTTTTTTTCAGCGGTCTATCCTTGTTTCTCCTCGTATCATATGACGGATTCCTTTGGCCGATTTGGACGCTATTTTTGCTTGTTCCAGTTCTCTGGCTTGTTCGTGAGGAATCCAATCGCCGTATCGTCGAGATGGTCTATCTGGTCGTCGCTGCTATCAGTTCGATCATCTATTTATCCGTTCGTGCGGAATCAAACGTCGTATTACCCTCCGTGACAGAAGCGGTACTGTTAGCTATCGTCTCCACCGGTCTAGGAATCTTTCTCTATCAAAAACGTCGTGGATTGTTGTTCATCGTACCGCTTGGATTCGTCGGAGTACTCTGGATTGATGAACAGGCAATTCTACTTGCCATTCTCTTTGAATTATCCGCGCTACTGTATCTGTTATATCGAGAACGCCGTCATGCAGTCGTCTGGCCAGCCTTTCTCTATTTTATTCTCGTTCAAATTGCGATATATGTCATATATGCATGGGATCGTTTAAACATGTCCTTATTTTTCCTCATTGGTGCGCTCCTCATCTTCCTATTGTCCGGTGTCTTATGGTGGTTACGCCGTAAAGGAGGTGTGGCGTCATGAAGCGTTATCTGATACCAATATTGCAGACATGCGCCGTCGGTCTGTTGATCGTCAGCTTTTTTGCGACCTCCTGGTTCGGGACATCGTACCGTTTTCGGGCAGAACCGTTTGATCCGTTTGATCCCGTTTACGGCGAATACGTGATGCTTCAGTACCCAGATTTAAAACCTGGTCCGTGGATTCAAAATGGACGTGTCTATGTCAGCTTCAAAACGGATGCTTCCGGTTATGCTCAAATCGATCGGATTTCGAATGAACGATTCTTCGGAAGTGTCGCCGGCGATTATTACGATCAATATGTATCGATTCCGCAGTTGACGCAGTATTATGTCGAACAGGGAAGCGGAAAACAATACGAAAAAGCAAAAGCACTGGAAGTCCGTGCGGATGTGTCACCATGGGGAATGATCCGGACGACGAATTTAAAGATTTCTGAGTAAAAAACCTTGCGCCAGGAATAAAACGGTTGTACTATTAATTTAAATTTTCAGACAACTTAATTTGCATGTGTAGATGGGAAGAGTAAAGTGATCAGAAATCGATAGAGAGTCTCTGTTGCTGGAAATGAGACGATTTCGATACTTGAAGATGGTCCCGGAGCAGTCGGAAGAACGTGAACCGTGTTCATCAGTAGAACCGACCGGTAGGAAGGATACCGTTAGCATTCCATGGAGTCTCGTACTCCGAGAGGTGGCTGAGCGTGAGTTGAGTCATGAACGAAGGTGGTACCACGTGATTAGACATCACGTCCTGAGAAATGAGGGCGTGGTGTCTTTTTTTGTGGAGACGTTCCCGCAGGAGGAGGATGACGAGATGGCAGAAGCATTGGTATTGCAATCAGATTTTGGCGTGAGTGATGGGGCAGTGAGCGCGATGTATGGGGTGGCCCATAGCATCAATCCGGAGATTCGGATTTTTGATTTAACGCATGATATTCCACCGTTCCACATTTGGGAAGCGTCCTATCGGTTACTGCAGACGGTGCCGTACTGGACGGAGCAAACGGTGTTCGTTTCTGTCGTCGATCCGGGTGTCGGGTCGAGGCGAAAGAGTGTCGTCGCGCGAACACGGACCAATCAATACATCATTACACCGGATAATGGGACGTTGACGCATCTTTGGCAAGCCGGATACATTGCGGAAGTGAGACAACTCGATGATCGACGGCATCGTCTGCCTCGGATGGGTGAATCGTATACGTTTCACGGACGAGATATCTTTGCCTTCACGGGTGCGCGATTATCGAGTCACGTCATCACGTTCGAAGAGGTGGGACCGCTTTTACCTACTGAAGAACTCGTCTTTCTCGACCGGACACCTGCCTCGTCGTCGGATATCGGTGTCACGGGTATCGTCGAGATTCTCGATGTCCGCTTCGGAAACGTCTGGACGAACATTCCCGTCTCACTCGTCCGTCAGACAGGTCTCGATATCGGGAGCCACGTCAAGGTAAGGGTTTCGTACCGAGACCGGATCGTCTACGAACAAACACTGCTCTTCGGTCATTCGTTCGCAGATGTGCCGGTCGGTTCAGGAGTTGTCTACATCAATTCGCTGGATCAGATTGCTCTTGCCTTGAATCAAGGTTCGTTTGCACATGCATTTGAAGTTGGAATCGGAAATGATTGGAGTGTTAGCGTACAACACATTAAAGGAGGAGATCGAACATGAAAGGATTTACGACAAAACAAATCGTCGCAACTGGGATCGGAGCAGCTGTATTCATCATTTTAAGTCGATTCGCTGCGATTCCGACAGGCGTACCGAACACGTCAATCGAGACAGCCTATGCATTTCTCGCATTCATGGCGGTCTTGTTCGGACCGGTTACAGCCGGCTTGATCGGTCTGATCGGTCATGGCTTAAAAGATGCGATTTTATACGGTTCCCCGTGGTGGAGTTGGGTCATCGTCTCCGGGTTCGTCGGGTTTGGTATCGGATTGATTGCTAACCGAATTCGTTTAGAAGAAGGCGGATTGACGACTCGTAAAATCGTTTTATTCAACGCCACACAAGCCATCGTGCAAGCGATTGGTTGGATCATCATCGCACCTGTACTCGATATCTTAATTTACACGGAGCCGGCGAATAAAGTCTTCGTTCAAGGTGCGGTCGCTGCGACATCAAACATCTTGACAGTCGGTGTCATCGGAACGTTATTACTCGTCACGTATGCCAAAACAAGAAGTAAAGCAGGCAGCTTGAAACGCGAAGTTTGACCGAATGAGCTATGATCCTGTGCGAAGAAACGGCAGGGACATAGCTCATTTAGCTTGGGGGGAGAAAGACATGACAAACGTGATTGAATTTCAGGATTTTTCATTTACATATCGGAGTCAGTCGGAACCGACACTCCGGCAGATTCAGTTAACGATTCAAGCAGGCGAACGCATCTTAATTGTTGGACCGTCGGGTTCAGGAAAAAGTACGCTTGCTCAGTGCATCAATGGGTTGATTCCATTCTCGTACCCGGGAACGTGGAAAGGACAGGTTCTGATCAAAGGGCAGGATGCCCGGACGTTATCGTTATTTGATCGTTCGCTGCATATTGGCACGGTGTTACAGGATCCAGATGCGCAGTTCGTTGGTTTATCGGTTGGCGAAGACATTGCCTTTGCGCTCGAGAACAAACAGACAGGGCGACCGGAAATGCACGAGATCGTCGAACGCGTCGCACGGATGACGGACGTCGAGACGCTTTTGCAAGCGCGATTAAATGATTTATCAGGAGGTCAGCGACAACGGGCGGCATTGGCTGGAGTTCTCGTCGAAGATGCGGATATCTTATTGTTTGATGAACCACTCGCAAATCTCGATCCGGTAGCGGGTCAAGAAGCGATGATGTTAATGGATCGACTGCAACGCGATACGAACCGAACACTGATCGTCGTTGAACACCGAATCGAGGATGCACTGGTCATTCCATTTGATCGCATCATCGTCATGGTCGACGGCGAAATCATCGCTGATGATCATCCGGATGTCATCTTAAGTAACGGAAAACTGCAACAAGCAATATTGCGTGAACCCCTCTATGTCAGTGCCGCACGCTGGGCTGGTATGACCGTGGAGTCTGTGGATCAGCCGAGCCGCATCGATCCTTTTTTAGAGCAGTTCAACCAGAAGGACGTGTTAGAACGTTTAGAAGAAGCTCCTCAAAAAGAGGCTGCAATCTCTGATTCATTGCTTGAACTTGAGCAGTTGGCGTTTCATTATCATCAAGGAACGCCAGTGCTTGAAGATGTGACGGCGACTTTTCAAAAAGGAACACTGACGACGATCGTCGGTCAGAATGGTGCCGGGAAATCCACGCTTGCGAAAGTGTTGAGTGGTTATCAACGGTCAACGAGTGGCCGAATCCTACTGAATGGAAATGATATCACGACCCAATCGATCGCCGAGCGAGCGGGGACGATTGGATTCGTCCTGCAAAATCCGAATCATATGATTTCAAAACATCTCGTGCAGGAAGAGATCCGCTACGGCATGCAGACACTCGGATTGAGTGAAGCGGAAGAAAACGAGCGTCTCGAGCAGACGTTACGTCGCTGCGGATTATATCCGTTTCGCAATTGGCCGATCCAAGCACTGAGTTTTGGTCAGAAGAAACGGGTGACGATTGCTTCGATTCTCGTTCGACGACCGGATATCTTGATTCTCGATGAACCGACAGCTGGTCAAGATTACCGGCATTATTCGGATATGATGGGCTTTTTAGAAGGATTGAAACAAGAGGGGATGACGTTACTCATCATCACACATGATATGCATCTCGTCTTAGAGTACAGCGATCAAGTCTGCCTGGTGCAAGCTGGACGCATCCGTTACGCCGGAACGTCATTTGGACTGTTAAATCAAGAACAGTTGCTGCATCATGCCCATTTAAAGCAAACATCGCTCTTTACGATAGCGAAACATCTCGACATCGATGCGGAACGATTCGTCGAGTCCGTGATTACGGCGGAGCGAAAGGAGCGGAAACAATGGCTGTAGAAATGCTTGGCTATATTGAAAAAGCGTCACCGATTCATCGATTGACGGGAACGACGAAACTGATCGGATTCTTGTTATTTACGACAGCAACGATGTTTACCTATGATACACGTGTCTTACTTGTTCTTGGTTTAGTCAGCATCGTGTTATTCCGATTGTCACGTATTCAGTTTCGGGAAGTCCGATTCGTTTTGATCTTTACAGCAATATTTGTCCTGATTAATGCACTCGCCGTTTATCTATTCGAACCAGAGCAGGGCGTTAAAATCTACGGTTCGCGTCACGTTTTATTTGAAGGCGTTGGTCGCTTTACGATAACATCAGAACAATTGTTTTATCTGTTTAATCTCATCTTAAAATACAGTGTGATCGTTCCGATTGCTGTGTTGTTTCTCGTCACGACCCATCCGACGGAATTCGCGTCCTCGTTGAACCGGATTGGTGTACCCTATAAGATCGCCTTCGCTGTCTCATTAGCGCTCCGTTACATTCCAGACGTACAAGCGGACTTTCAAATGATTGCGAACGCTCAGGAAGCGCGGGGAATTGCCGTCTCGCATGGTTCGCTTTGGCAACGGGCGCGTAATAGCATCCAGATTTTACTTCCGTTGCTGTTTACGAGTCTCGAACGAATTGAAACCGTCAGCAATGCGATGGATCTCCGTGGATTTGGTGCGGGACGAAAGCGGACGTGGTACAACCAACAGACGATGACACGCATCGATTATGTCGCGATCGGTTGCATAGTGCTATTGACGATTTTCTCGTTTGTCGTCACTTTCCATGATGGCAATCGATTTTATAATCCGTTCTAAGCAGGAGATACGAAAAAGGCAGTGGATGCGTCCACTGCCTTTTATCATATAACTAATCCGCTTACGCAGAACGTTTTTGATTTTCCCAACGTGGTGAATTCAATAGTTCAATCCATTTCTTGACGGCTGAGATCGTAATGACGATCGCGAGCAGTCCCATCGTTACGGATAAGACAGTATTCAAGACGCTAAATCCTGGAGAATCTGGATTTGCATAAACGTTTGCGACCATCCAGATATCCGCGAACGTTACTGTGATCAGGAGGTAGACGAGTGGAATGAACGTCGTCAGAGCATAGACTTTTTTATCGGCGATTTTCAAGATGATCGTCGTTCCGATGATCAAGCCGATTGAAGCCATCAGCTGATTTGATACCCCGAATAATGCCCAAATCGAACCGATGTCACCTGAGAACAGGAGATAGCCCCAGAAGAACGTCCCGAGTGCTGAAGCAAAGATTGCACCTGGAATCCAGTCGACGCGTTTGAGTGGTTTATAGAATTCACCGAAGAAATCTTGAATCAAGTAACGGGCGACACGTGTTCCTGCGTCGATTGCAGTTAAAATGAAGACCGCTTCGAACAGAATGACGAATTGGAAGAAGAAACCGGCAATTTCTTTGAACCATGGGATGGCGCGGAAGATGAACGTCATACCGACGGCGAGTGAAACGGCACCACCTGTTCGACCTGCAAGGTCGAGTCCGATTTCACGAGATAAATCATCCAAGTAGACCGTGCTCATACCTAGAGTTGCGAATACTTCTGGTGTTGAGTTGATGGCAAAGTAATCACCGACTTCAAGAGATGTCGCAGCAATCAATGCCATGACGGCAACAAGACATTCGACAAGCATGGCACCAAAAGCAACCGGTTTGATGTCACTCCAACGATTGATCATCTTCGGTGTCGTACCAGAACCAACGAAAGCGTGGAAACCAGAGATTGCACCACAGGCAATCGTGATCGAGATGAATGGCCAAACTGGACCAGCGATGATTGGACCACCGCCATCAACGAACTTCGTGAATGCTGGGAATCGAATGTCCGGGTTGATGATGAAGACACCGACGATCAAGGCAAGGAAAACACCAATCTTCATGAAACTTGATAGATAGTCGCGTGGTGCGAGCAAGAGCCATACAGGCAGTGCCGCAGCGAAGAATGCATAAATCGGTAGAGCGATTGCGAGCTGACGAGAGGACAGGTCGAACCAATCGCCAATGAATGTTTCCGTCAACTGAGGACCAAAACCAATCGCAGCTAAGATGAGTAGAAAACCGACTGTTGAAGCAAGGGCTAGGTTACCACCTTTACGTAAGTAAATCCCAACGAGCATCGCGATCGGAATCGTCGAGAAGACAGCGAATGTGCCCCATGGATTATGTTCAAGCGCATGCAAGACGACCATCGATAGTCCCGCCATCGTAATCGTGATGATGAAGAGCATCGCAAGACCGGCACAAAAACCAGCGACGGGACCTAATTCTTTTTTAGCGACTTCGGACAACGATTGACCATCTTGGCGCATCGAGGCAAACAGGACGACCATATCATGGACCGCTCCCCCGATGACGGCACCGATCAAGAGCCACAGTAAGCCGGGTAGGTAGCCGAACTGAGCAGCAAGGACAGGTCCGACGAGTGGACCAGCAGCAGCGATTGCCGCGAAATGGTGTCCAAATGAGACCCATTTGTTCGTTGGAACGTAATCTTTTCCGTCCGCTAGTTTATGAGCAGGCGTTTCGCGATCATCTTTGATTTTTAAGACTTTCGCGGCCATGAATGTACCGTAGAGACGATACGCGATTAATAAGATACAGATGACAGCAATGACGATGGGAGTAGCGCTCATCTAAAATTCCTCCTCTTGAATGAACTATGATGGATTTAGTATACAAGTTGTGGAAGCGCTTTCTTCAATTTTTAGATGAGTTGTCGATTTTGTACGATGAAAGGTTGAAAAAGGACCTTGAATCACAAAAAAGAAGCGCTCAAATACCGAGCGCTTCTTTCAATAGTTTGACATACGTCCGACTGACCGGCACATCGATTTGATGAATCTTTAAGTTGTAAGCCCCGTTAAACCAAGGTTCGATCGCGTCAATTGCTGATAAGTTCACGAGATACGAGCGATGAACCCGTAAAAACCGATGATCTTGAAGCTTTCGTTCAAGTTCGAGTAAGGTCTCGTTTGAAGGATACGCTTCATGTTCCGTTACGATTTTCGTTTTCCCATTTTCAGCGACGATGTAATCAATATCTTGCGGAGATAAGAGTTTGAGTCGATCTCCCGTTTCGACAGCTAAACGTTCAAGGCGAGGTGCTTTTTTCGGAAGCGGTCGTGCGACTTTTTCGATGGCGCGCACGATCCGTGCTGGATCATACGGTTTCAAGATGTAGTCATAGGCATTAAGTTCAAAGGCTTCAAGTGCATGAGCATCATATGCCGTTACAAACAAAAGAGCCGGAGGACGTGGCATCGACTTCAAGCGTTTGGCGACTTCAAGACCGCTTCCGTCCGTCAGCTCGATATCGAGAAAGACTAAGTCGGGTTGAAGGGAGCGGACGAGTCGTTCCGCTTCTTCGACACTGCCGGTTTCTCCGACGACTTCAAGACCGGCTGCGGTTACGTGATAACAGAGCTCGTCACGTGCGAGCGGTTCATCTTCAATCAACAAGGTGCGCATGCTGGTTCTCCTTTCTGACTTCAATGGGAAGGCGAATTGTGATCGTCGTTCCGTTTTGACCGTCACTCGTGATCGTAAACTGTCCTTTTTCACCGTACAGGGTTCGAATCCGTTCTGCCGTATTGAATAACGCGGTACCGGTACCAGAAGACGGAACGACTTCTCGACCGAGACGAGCAAGACGAGAAGCTTCAATCCCGCGTCCGTTATCGACGACTTCGAGGTAAAGTTGATCTGCCTCACACCACGCCGTCACCCCGACATATCCCGTCTGCTCATTTAAAAAAGCGTGAAGGAACGCATTCTCGATCAACGGTTGTAAGATAAACGGGGGAACGAGTAAAGACGTCGTCTCTTCCGCTAAATCGATATCGAGGAACGGTCGATTTGGAAAACGAGCAGCTTCAAGAGACGTATACGCCTCGATATGCTCGAGTTCCTTTTGAAGCGGAATTTTCGTCGAGCGTGCTCCTTGGAGGTTACTACGGAAAAACGTTGATAATTCGAGCAACAATGTCCGTGCCTGTTCGACATCCGTTCGGCACAGTGCATAAATCGTATTGATGGCATTGAACAGGAAGTGTGGATGAATTTGTGCTTCGAGTGCCCGGATCTCGGCATCCTTCAGTAAATCAGCTTGGCGCTGTGCGTTCCCGAGTGCCAGTTGTGTAGAAAACAGTTTTGCTAATCCTTCAATGAGTTCGACTTCCACGGCGTCGAGCAGTTCGGCGTGCGGATAGTAGACTTTTAACGTCCCGATCGTCGTTTCCCCGACGATGAGCGGAGCGATGATGCCCGCTTGAAGTGGGCAATCCGTTACGGGACAGCCGATATCGAGTCGTTCCGTCACAAGACGAACTTGTCCATCCTGTAAAACATGTTCGGTTGGTTTTGTCGTCCAGTGACTACCTGCTTGATGGTGATCACTTCCGATGCCAAGGTGGGCAAGGATAACGGATTGATCCGTCAAGGAGACGGCTTCGGCTCGTGTTTGCTGCAACAGAATTTCCGCGACAGCTTCTGCCGTATGGATATGTAGACCACGCGTCAGATGCGGAAGCGTCAAATCGGCGATATGCAACGATCGTTCGGCTTCTCGTGCACGGACGGTTTCTTCTTCTCGCGCAGCAAGGCGGATGATTGATAAAAATAACCAGACGCCAAGGACGTTAATGAGTGTCATCGGCAAGAAGATGAACTGGACGAGTTCGACAGCCGCATCAAAGGGACGAGAAAACAGTAAAATCAATGACATTTCAAATAGCATCAAAAAAGCGGTCAGACAAACAGGTAACAAGGCTTGGCTGCCGAGTCGGTCACGCCAGTAAGAGCGAAGTAATCCACTGACACCACCGGCGATGACGGTCGAAAGCGTACAAGCAAATGCTGTGAACCCGCCGAGGGAATACCGATGAATCCCGACGATCAGTCCAGTCATCAATCCACCAAGTGGACCAGCGAGTAACCCACTGATGACGACGATCATCGTTCGTGTATTCGCGATTGCCGATGTTCCGTCGACCTCTTCGAGCCAAGCATGGGGCAAGAATTCTGCTAAGTCGACTTTGACCCCTGTATAGTTACTTAAGATCCCATACGTCGCAAAAAACAAGACGAGGACACGGAATTGCCAACCTGCTTCCGGTTGACGCAGTAGCCGTCGTGTCGGTCCCCACTGGGCGAGGATGAACGCTAAGATGATCATGATACCAAGTCGCTCGAGTAAAAAAGGAATCAGTTCCAACATATGCATTCCTCCATTCGAGTTAAGTGTAAACGCTCGCAAAACGAAGGGCAATGCCGATAAACAAAAAAGCCGTACTCCCTCTAGTGGAGAGGAAGTACGGCGAGCTTGCTTATTGTGCGTCTTTATCGAACGTGATGCGTGCGATTGCATCATGTTGGTGAATCGTTTCTTCGTTGCGACATTCGACGTAGAACGAAGCAATTGGATCCATTTCGTATAGGTCGGCAGCAATCAAGCGCACCATGTCTTCTACGAAACGTGGATTTTCGTATGCCATCTCTGTCACGCGTTTTTCATCCGGACGTTTGAGTACCGGGTGAAGTGGGGCAGAAGCATTTGATTCAGCCGCATCAAGCAATGATTGTTTCCAGTCAAAGTCTTCTGCTTCATCACGTAACGAAGCTTCCATCGTGACGTAGCCACGTTGGTTGTGGGCACTGTACTCGCTGATTTCTTTCGAACATGGGCAAAGTGTCGTAACGTTGATCGTTAAGCCGACAGATAATGTCGCTTCATTCGTTTCCGTGTTGACGCTGACCGTTTGCCATACTTCGGCATTCATCAACCCACTAAGTCCCGTTGCAGGTGCTTTACGTGTAAAGAACCAGGGGTAACGAATCGTCAATTGACCTTCTGTTTGTTCCATACGGTCCGCTAAATCACGCGCGAATTGAATGAGTGATTCATTCGTGACTGTCCAACCTTCGTTGTGGTATTGATCAAGTTGTTCCGTTAAGCGACTCATGTTGATCCCTTTACGGTCTTGTACGAGTGACGTCGACAACTCGAACGTCGCGACTGTCGCTTGTGTTTCATCCCCGTCCTGGATGACGACAGGATGTTTAACGTTTGAGATTCCAACAGCGTCAAGTGCGAACAGGAAGTTCTTCGGTGTATTTTGCAAGTCGACCATTTTATCTTTTTCAGTCGGTTTTGTTCCTTTGATTGGTGGTACCGAACCGAACAGCTTATGGCGCTCTTCTTTCGTTGGTAATGTAATCGGGTAGGTAGACATGTTTATGGGCCCCTTTGTCCTTTTGTAGTGTTTCAATAGTAATAACATGACAGGAATGCTAGAGACGAGCAAGTCTGATGATTCCGCAAATGTGTTTCATCGTTTCATTACTAGAAGTGTTGTCTTGAATTTTATCACGAACGTTCGATAAACGAAACTCGCACGACTTAAAATCGACACATTCCATAGCCGGAGGAATA
The DNA here is from genome assembly GCF_031844245.1 of Exiguobacterium sp. BRG2. Taxonomy (NCBI): domain Bacteria; kingdom Bacillati; phylum Bacillota; class Bacilli; order Caryophanales; genus Exiguobacterium; species Exiguobacterium sp. BRG2. The sequence goes on along the minus strand of NZ_JAUZUW010000009.1, from coordinate 57,858 downwards.
ACATGCTTGCAATCGGGTATATTATCCTATAGTATATGTTCAGGTGAACGTGTAATTATTGTTTTTGTCATAGTCATACAATGTATTTTTGATTTTACAGATAGTCAGAGAAAGGGATGACAGGGATGGATTGGCAGTTATTACTTCAATATGCTTGGGTCGTACTCGTCTTGATCGCGCTTGAAGGATTACTTTCGGCAGATAATGCACTCGTACTCGCGGTCATGGTTAAGCACTTACCAGGAGAACAACAAAAGAAAGCACTTTTTTATGGATTAGCTGGAGCATTCGTCTTACGATTCGCGGCACTGTTCGCGATTTCGTTCCTCGTAGACATTTGGCAAATCCAAGCACTTGGAGCGGCGTACTTGCTCATCATGGGACTACGGCATATTTATAAGACCGTTAAAGCCAGAAAGCTCGGTGAGAACCACGGGGCTGAAAATGAACTCGATGAAGAACCGAAGTCGGAAGAGCCAGTTTCAAAAGGTGAATTCTGGCGGACAGTCGCAAAAATCGAATTCGCAGATTTAGCGTTCGCAGTCGATTCGATTCTTGCAGCCGTTGCCCTTGCCGTTGCTCTCCCGGACTGGGGATCGGGCGAAATCGGTGGTTTGAACACGGGTCACTTCATCGTCATCCTGACGGGTGGTTTGATGGGTGTCGTCTTGATGCGGTTCGCTGCACGTGTATTCGTGAAGTTGCTCGCAGAGCGTCCGGGTCTTGAAACAGCAGCCTTTGCAATCGTCGCTTGGGTCGGTGTGAAGCTAGCCGTTCTGGCGCTTGAACACCCGAAATACCACGCATCAATCGAAGGAACGATCTTTGAAGCCTTGAAACTTCCTGAAGGATTCGCCCACAGTACACCGTGGCAGGCATTCTTCTGGACAGTCATGGTCGGTCTTGCCCTTTGGGGTTGGTTCTCTTCACCAAAAACGAAACCAAATCCAGATGCTGAAAAGAAAGTCGATCAAAACTTATAAGAAATGGAACGATCCGTCGATGACGGGTCGTTTTTTTGTGTTAGGTTTTCTTAAACAATGGGAATAAAACACAAGGTTAAGTACTTCAGTCGAGCTTTCATCTTTTTCTTTCCGATCGACCGGCATATAATAAATAGACTGAACAAAAAAGGGGATTCGTTAGTATGGATATTGGATTAATTACACAGTATGCGACCGTCGGGCTCGTACTGATCATTTTGCAGGGGTTACTTTCTGCTGATAATGCAATGGTCATGGCTGTCCTCGTCCGACCGTTACCGGACGATCAACGCAAAAAAGCACTTTTCTATGGTCTTGTCGGAGCTCTTGTCTTACGTTTCGTCGCAATCTTCTTTGCTTCGTATTTAGCGACGATTTGGGAACTTCAAGCACTCGGGGCGATATACCTTTTCTACGTCGCGTTTAAAGGAATCGTCGAGGCTCGATCGAATAAACACCAAGTACCAGATTCAATTGCCTCACAAAAAGCCTCACCGAACTTTTGGTGGACTGTCGTTAAAGTCGAGTTCTCTGACTTGGCGTTTGCTGTCGACTCGACACTTGCTGCTGTCGCCATGGCAACGACATTACCGATGATCGGAGGAACGATCGGTGGTCTGAACACAGGACAATTCTGGGTCGTCTTCTTCAGTGGGATCATTGGTCTCGTCATTATGCGTTACTTTGCGAGTTGGTTCGTTGTCTTGCTCCAAAAGCGACCAGGTATCGAAGAAGCTGCCTTTTGGCTCGTCGCATGGGTTGGCGTAAAACTCGTCGTCATGACACTCGCGCATCCGTCGATCGACGTCTTGCCGCATGAGTTTCCAGAGAGTACACTATGGCAAACGATCTTCTGGGTCGTACTTGCTCTGATTTTAATCATTGGTTGGTTCCGTAGCGGAAGCAGTTCAACCAAATCAGCAAAATAATACAATGGCGGGCAGGGTACTCTCTGTCCGTCTTTCGTTAGGAGAGATTTCATGCAAAATGGTAATTTCATTCGAATGCTGACGCGGATGCAAAACGTTCCACGGTGGGATGAATATGCACCACGTTTTCCGGATAACGCAGCCAGTCATAGCTTTCGTGTTGCCTTATTCAGTTTGATGGCAAGCTATTTAGAAGAAGCAGACGGACAAACACCAGTCGACCGCCTGACATTGCTCGGAAAAGCCCTATTCCATGACATGAACGAGGTCATCACCGGACCAATCAAACACCGGACGAAAAAAGAGCCGACGCTACATGCACACATTCAGGCAATGGAACAACAGGCGAGTGAACAGCTCGTCGCCTTACTCTCGAAGTCGCTTCAACCAGCCTTTACGACGTATCTTGTTCATGCAGAGGATGATTCACCGGAAGGACGAATTGTTGAAGCCATCGATACGTTTGATGCGATGTTATATGCACGCCGGGAAGCACGGATGACAGAGTCCGTCTTTTTCGAACAAAAAGCAGCGGAATTACAGGCTGTTCTGGAACGACACCCACTCGCTTCAATCCGTCGCTTGACACAGTCGGTCATGGAAGAGGACGAGATGTCTCATTTTATCGAAAACGTCTTGATGATGGATACGATTCGGCGCTGGAAAGGACGTTTTAATACGATTGATGATAACGACGCGACACATGCGTTTCGAGCAGCCTCGCTTGGTATCTTCAATGGTCTGATTGAATCAGAAAAATACGGCGTCACGATTGATATCGAAGAAGTCGTTTCCCGTCTGTTATGCCATGATCTCGTTGAAGGCACGACGGGAGATGTTCTCGGACCTGTCAAACATGCGACCCCGGTCACAGCAGCAGCCTTCGAAGCTTACGAACGGGCAGAAGGAGAGACGTTGATCAATAATTTACCGAAAGAAATCCGAGTACCATTCCGTCGGTTCGTCGTGGAAGCAAAAGACGAGACATACGAAGGACAGATGGTTGATGTGATCGATAAACTCGATGCGTTGATTAAAATGAACATGGAACGGAAGTTGAACGGGGTCGAGTATGAGACCGGTTATCGGGCCCAACTCAAAAAGGTACAGATGACATATGAAAATCCATCGGTCGTCTTTTTCCTCGCTTATGTCTTGCATGATTTGGATTACGTGACGTCATGACAAAGACGACGATGACACCAGGCCGCTTGACGTTGATCTTGATCCTCGGTTCACTCGCTGCACTCGGACCGCTCTCGATCGACATGTATCTACCTGCTTTTCCGGATATGTCACGCTCGTTTGATGCGAGTGCGTCACTGATCCAATTGAGTTTGACGGCTTGTATGCTCGGAATGGCGCTCGGACAATTGATCGTTGGTCCGCTCAGTGATGTTCGTGGACGTAAGCGTCCGTTAATGATTGCTTTACTTGCGTATCTGCTCGCTTCTCTTGCGTGTGCGATGGCACCAACGATCGAAGTGTTGATTGCGCTGCGCTTCATCCAAGGGGCAGCCGGAGCGTCAGGAATTGTCATTTCCCGGGCAATCGTTCGCGATCTATTCGAAGGACCGGAATTAACGCGGTTCTTTGCTGCCTTGTCCCTCGTCAACGGAACGGCACCGATTCTCGCCCCCGTCATCGGGGGACAGTCGCTTCGGTTCGGTGACTGGCATTTTGTCTTTTACTTGCTGGCGATTTTAAGTACGTTGATGTTGCTCGCTGTTGCACTGCGTTTGCCGGAAACACTTCCACTCGAAAGACGCGTTGAAGGGAATTTGACGACGACGCTGAAGACATTCGGACGTTTGTTGACGGACCGTGTCTTCATCGGCTATGCGTTTGCGCAAGCATTCGTCATGGGCGCGATGTTTGCCTACATCTCCGGTTCACCGTTCGTCTTACAAAATATTTATGGCGCTTCGCCGCAACAGTTCAGTTTTTTGTTCGGCTTAAACGGAATCGGAATCATTTTAGCGGCTCAAATCGCTGGACGTCTTGCTGGTCGAGTTGATTCAGAACGTCTGATGCGAATCAGCTTGACGGTTGTTGCGAGTGCAAGTATCTTTTTGTTCCTCGCTTTAACGTTAACGGACCAATTGATTTTCGTCATGATTCCACTTTTTTTCGTCGTCTCAAGCGTTGGTTTGATCTCAACGCTCGGTTTTACCTTAGCGATGCAAAACTACGGAGCAACGGCTGGAAGTGCCTCGGCACTTCTTGGTTTACTCCCGATGCTCGTCGGTTCGCTCGTGTCACCACTTGTCGGCATCATGGGGGAGCAATCGGCCGTTCCGATGGGGCTGATTATCATGACGCTTGATTGTTTGGCACTCGTCCTTTATTACGGACTAATCGTCCGACGTCCCGACCGCTCATAAATACTTGTTAGTCAAAAACGTTTGTCCTATTTATGGGACGAACGTTTTTTTATTTAATGAAAGGAAAAGAAATGGAATTCATTTTGAAACATTTTCTAGATGGTTTGCGTAGAAGAGGGAGAAAGCCAGTACTTCAGAAAGGAGTGGAGCGATGAAACAGGAGTTGCCGCGTGAACGAGAACCGTCGATTGAGGCAAGATTAGCACGTCATTTTGCCGCGCAAAAAAAATACTTACGTCGTCAAGAAGAGGCGATTGATCAGCGAGACAAAGAGTTGGCTCGTTTATTGTATGAAGAAAACCGGACTGCGTATCAGCGGGCTTATCACGAACTGTATGGTTCACATCCTTACATCGAGGTGAACGAAAATGGACGTTAGTACACTTTATTTATATGCGTTAGCGGCCGCTGCTTGTGGTGTGTTTGTGTCCATCTTATTCTCAGACGTCATTCCGGGTGTCGATCAAATTTTCCATCCTACGTTGATCTTATCTTTCGTCATCATCACGTCAGCGATCGGCTTCGGACTCGAACAACTGAGTCCGCTTGGTTCAATTTTGATTTTGATCATCAGCAGTGTCATCGCGTTGTTAGTGACGACGCTGATGCATATTTTTTTGTTCGTTCCGATGGCACAAGCCGAACAGTCGCTTGGATTTTCGGAACAGATGCTAGAAGGGCGTAGCGCAACCGTCATCGTGCCGATTCCGACTGAAGGATATGGTGAAATTTTACTTGATGACGTCTCAGGACGTGTATCGAAGTCAGCCGTCCTGTTTGAAGGTCCTGCCTTACCACAAGGAACAAAGGTACTTGTTATCGAGATGAAACAAGGCGTCGCGTCTGTCGTGACGTACCCCCAACAATGGAAAAAGGAGATGTTTACATGAATCCAGTGTTAATCGTATCGATCGTTGCAGTAGCATTGATCGTTGCATTGATTGTCCTATTCATCACGAAGTACCGAACGGTTGGTCCGGAAGAAGCATTAATCGTATCCGGTAGTTATCTTGGAGGACGCAATGTTAATACCGATGAGTCCGGCAACCGGGTGAAGATTATTCGCGGCGGCGGAACATTCGTGTTACCTGTCTTCCAACAAGCAACACCACTCAGTTTGTTATCGAGTAAACTCGAAGTCACGACACCAGAAGTGTACACGGAGCAGGGTGTACCGGTCATGGCTGATGGAACGGCGATCATCAAGATTGGCAGTTCGATTTCTGAGATTGCAACAGCAGCAGAGCAGTTCCTCGGAAAATCAAAAGAAGAGCGCGAAGGGGAAGCGCGTGAAGTTCTTGAAGGGCACTTGCGTTCGATCCTCGGTTCGATGACTGTCGAAGAAATTTATAAGAACCGCGATAAGTTCTCGCAAGAAGTCCAGCGGGTCGCGTCTCAAGACCTGGCGAAGATGGGACTCGTCATCGTTTCGTTTACGATCAAAGACGTCCGAGATAAAAATGGATATTTAGAATCACTAGGGAAACCACGGATTGCACAGGTGCGCCGTGATGCGGACATCGCAACGGCAGACGCTGAAAAAGAGACACGCATCAAACGAGCGGAAGCTTCAAAAGATGCGAAAAAAGCAGAACTCGAACGTGCAACGGAAATCGCTGAAGCGGAAAAAGAAAATCAGTTGAAGATGGCAGACTACCGCCGCGAACAAGATATCGCGAAGGCGAAAGCCGACCAAGCGTATGATCTTGAGAATGCACGTGCGCAACAAGAAGTCACCGAGCAACAGATGCAAATCAAAATCATCGAGCGTCAAAAACAAATCGAGCTCGAAGAACGTGAAATCCTCCGTCGTGAGAAACAATACGATGCGGAAGTCAAAAAACGTGCCGATGCCGATCGTTACTCGATTGAGCAAGCTGCCCAAGCGGACCGTGCGAAGCAATATGCGGAAGCAGATGCAACGAAATACCGGATCGAGGCATCGGCAAAAGCGGATGCAGAACGAATTCGTCTGGATGGTCTTGCGAAAGCGGACGCTGAGCGAGCACAAGGGGAAACAGAAGCAGACATCATTCGTTTGAAAGGTCTTGCCGAAGCGGAAGCGAAAGAAAAAATCGCGCAGGCGTTCGAACAATTCGGACAAGCAGCAATCCTTGACATGGTCATTCGGATGATGCCAGAATACGCGAAAGAGATTGCAGCACCACTCGGTAACATCGATAAGATCACGGTCGTCGATACAGGTAGTGGTGAAGGTGGCGGTGCGAACCGTGTCACAGGGTACGCGACAGATTTGATGGCGTCACTACAAGAGACGTTAAAAGCCTCATCAGGGTTAGATGTCAAAGAGTTGATCGAGAACTTCTCTGGTAAAGGAACAGCAAAGCCGTTGACGGTCAACTTGAATTCCCATGATGCGGTGGCAGCGTCGAAAACAGAAGACTGATATCATTACTATGTACTAGTAGAAGTAGTTTCTGAAAGGATATCTCATCATGGATGGTTTAGCGTTACTGCAAGAGCGTTGGATGTTGTTGCTCCCGTTCGTTGTCGTCTTCTTGATCAACGTCGGGTTATTGACAGCCCTTCTTAAGAAGCGACGTGATTTACCGAAACTGTTAGTCTTCGGAATGGGTGGGATGGCGATCGTGTTCATCGTCTCCTCGCTTGGATTAAGCATGGCACTGCTGTTCTTCGGATACAATTCATAAAAAACGGAGCTGACTCAAAAGTCAGTCTCTACAAAGATAGGGGTGGCAGAATGATGATCTGCCACCCCTATCTCGTAATAAAAAGAATGACGCGTCACACGCAACTCCTACAGGAATAAGCGCATTTATGCGCTGTCAGAGACAAACAAGACCCGCTTTCCTGCTTGAATGAAGCAGGAAAACTGGCTTGTGTCTCGCCTGAGGAAAGGGCGTGAACAGACGAGTCGTTCTTTTTTTTGAGTCAGCCTCGTTTAATGAAGTAAGAATGAATGCCGTTAACGTGGAAGGTCATACCCAATGACGACAAGTCCCGGTCCAGTATGTGAACCGATGGCTGCGCCGGCGATCGTCAAGATGACTTCGCTTGGTGAGAATTGTGCTTCAATCGATTGTTTTAACTGTTCTGCCCGTTCGATTGAATCCCCGTGACCAATCATGATTCGGTGTCCGTCAATCGCAGGACGTGCTTCTTCCATCCACTCGACGATCCGGTTCATGACCTTTTTCTGACCTCGGATTTTCTCTTTTGGAATCAACTTCCCGTCTTCGACTGTCAACAGCGGTAAGATCGATAAGAGACCACCAATGAAGGCGCTAGCTCGCGAAACGCGTCCACCGCGCATCAAATATTCGAGTGATTCGACTGTAAACAGATGACGAATCGTATTCACCTTGGCTTCAGCATAAGCCGCTGTTTCTTCAAACGAATGCGTCTTCGCATATTCTGCGACGTCAAGAACGAACAATCCTTGTCCTGTCGAAGCGGTTTTCGTATCGAGCACGAGATAGGGGACGTTCGGATATTTTTCGGCAAGTTCATCTGCGAGCATCTTCGCGGTTTGGTATGTTCCAGATAATTCACTTGAAAAAGCGAGATAGAGGAAGGGATCCCCTTGTTCGAAATGACGCGTGAACACCTCGACCATCCGGCTGACTTCGACCTGGAATGTCTTCGGTGCTGCACCGTCACGCATCTTATCATACAGTTGTTTCGGAGATATCGATTCTCCGTCGAAGAACGTGTCTTCGTCGATCAATACGCCAAATGGCATGACCGTAAAATCATAAGCATCTAACATGTCTTTTGGTGCATCAGCACCACTATCTGTGATCAATCGGATCATCACGCTCTCTCCTTTCTTAACCTAGGGCTTTTTCGTTTCGATCAAGCATCCGACTCAAGTTGACGCCGAAACGCTCGTTCTCGAGTTCCGTCAACGTCGCGGGCGTCAAATCAGCGCCGAGCGCAAGTAACGCCTCATACGCACGACGTAAGCACTCCTCGACCGTTAAGGAAGTACCAAGCAGTTCCTCGAGTGACGCCATCGTTTCCGGCACGACGGTCGGATAGATGAACTTTGTTGTCTCACCTTGAAGCGCTGCCGCGTAAAAGTCACGGACTAAAGCGGCGCGTTGACTTCCACTTCCATTGACACAAAGGTAGATTTGGACAGCGACTCCGCCACGAACACGACGTTGCGAGATACCGGCGAACTTTTTACCGGCAATCGACAAGTCATAAGAACCGGGACAATACGATCCGACGACTTCACCAGCGACGATCGCGTCTGTTTCTTGCGCGAACATATGGCGGACGAGCGCAAGCATCGCTTCGTAACCACTGTCGATATCGATCCCACCGCGTTCCGGTAGGACGAGCGAAATATTCAAGACACCGGCATCAAGGACGACGGCAAGACCACCTGAGTTACGGACGACGGGCGAGAAACCATGTTCATGCAGAACGGCTACACCGTCAGCAAGATGAGGAAGACGGGCATCCTGGATGCCGAGGACGACGGTTTCGTGGTGAATCCAAGAGCGGAGTGCGGCTCCTTCTGTTGCAACAGAGGCACATAATGTGTCGTCCATCGCAAACGATTGTGTCGCATGGAGAGCAGTTCCGAGTGACGTTTGATCAAAAATACGATAATGTTCTTGTTTTAAGAGTTCGATTCCCATAGGCTCGTTCCTTTATTGTAGATTTGCGACATCATTATAGCATAGGGTGTGTAAAGTTTCTGTGCGAAGCGCCGCGGGAGACAGGAATCCTTGGAAACAAAACCGAACAACAACGATATAGACACGATTTAAAGGAGAGAAACATATGTATCAATCATTAGGACAATTAAAGGAAACGAAGGTCTTCAAGGATCCGGTTCATCGCTATATCTATGTCAGTGATCAGTTGATTTGGCAACTGATCGGTACACGTGAATTTCAGCGACTACGCCGAATCAAACAACTCGGAACATCCTTTTTGACGTTTCATGGAGCAGAGCACACACGGTTCCATCATTCGCTCGGTGTCTATGAAATCACGCGTCAACTGATCGATGTCTTCAACGGTCGCGCCGATTGGGACGATCAGTACCGGGAGTTGACACTGGCTGCGGCACTCTTACACGATGTCGGACACGGTCCGTTTTCGCACGCATTCGAGAACGTCTTCGGTGTTAACCACGAGACGTGGACGGAGCGAATCATTCTCGGGGATACGGAAATCAAGAAAGTCCTCGACCAAGTCGGAGACGGATTTGCGGAAGAAGTAGCGTCGATCATCAACAAGACGCACCCGAATCAACTGCTTGTTACGATGATCAGCTCACAACTCGACGTTGACCGGATGGATTATTTATTGCGCGATGCGCATTTTGCCGGTGTCAGCTACGGAAAATTCGATCTCGAGCGGATGCTTCGGGTATTGCGTCCAGCCCATAATCAGATGGTCGTCAAACAATCGGGAATGCATTCGATCGAAGACTACATCATGCGGCGGTATCAGATGTATTGGCAAGTCTACCTGCATCCGGTGACACGATCGAGTGATTACCTATTAAAGGCTATTCTTGAGCGGGCGCAGGAGTTGTACCTGTCCGCATATCCGTTTGCGATCGCACCAATCCATTTGATGCCGCTATTTGATCAGAAGATGGAGTTGCGTGATTTCCTTGGGCTCGATGAGACAATCGTCTACTTCTATTTTCAGCAGTGGGCGAATGAGCAGGATCCAATCCTTGCAGATCTCTCGAGGCGATTCGTTGACCGGAAGTTGTTTAAGTATGTCGATTACCCGGCTGAAAAACGGGAACTCGTCCACGATAAGTTGTGTGAGTTGTTCGAAGCAATCGGCTTGAATCCGACGTATTATCTGCTTGAAGATAAACTCAGTCGTCTTCCTTACGATTTATATGGAGATAACGGTGAAATTAGTAAGCAGCCGATCATGCTACAGATGAAGGGTGGGCAGATGAAAGAGATTTCGCAAGTTTCACCGCTCGTTCAAGCCATTGCGACGTCACGCCAAACGGATGAGAAGCTGTTCTTCCCGCAAGAAATTTTGCACGACTTGCGCGAACATGCGAATGAGAAGATGCAAATCGACCAGTTATTGATTGGTAATGTGACATCATGATATCGTCCGCTGTCCTTACGAACATCTTGCAACAGCTTGGACAGGAGGGGGGAGAGGTCGAAGTCTTAAAAGGCGCGACATCCTCCCTTGTTTTTCGGGTCGGTGAGGGAATTCTTCGCGTCCATACGAATCAGGACTGGCTACATGAGGAGCCTGATCTTGTCTTGCACGAGGTGTTTGCGTTACGAGCAGCAGGTGACTTAGGACCAGATGTGTTGGACTATCAAACAGATGTTAGGGACGAAATACCGCCGTGGATATATATGACGCGTTCACCGGGAGAGATCCGGCTTGATCAGGTAGATGAGCAATATGTCGAACGACTAGCACAGATGCTTGCGGCAATCCATACACTACCGATACCAGAATCTCTTTATGTCTATCAGCCGTATGCGACGGAACGTCACGTTCCGACGTGGACGCAGCATCCGGAGAGATGGCGTCAGCTACTGGCGGTCGAACCAATCGAAAGTCAAACAATCCGATTTATTCATCGGGATTTCCATCCGGTCAATGTGTTATACGAAATGGATGGGACGTGTCATACGATTGATTGGATTAATGCGTGTGTAGGTCCCATTGAAGTCGACCTTGCGCATTGTCGTTTGAATCTTGCCTTGCTCGAATCCGTCGAGATGGCGGATCATTTTTTAAAAAGTTACCTTAAACAGACGAACCGTTTGTACGATCACGGGTGGGATATTCGGGCTGTTTTTGATTTTGGACCGGAAACGATTGACGTCTATTCGGGGTGGAAAGCATATGGAAGGCAAAACCTCAGTCAGGACAATGTTCGGGAACGCTTGGAAAAGTTTGTCTTGAAAGTCTATGAAAATAACGAAAGCGGTTACTAAATGAACTTTTCCTCTTGTAGTTCTTCGAAATATTGATTATTCTATTACTTGGAAAGAAATTAAACGTCAGACATCGTACGAATGTACAACTGATAAACAACTAATAGATAGAGGGGTACTTCATGAAATATCTTATCGCACTACTCGGACTGGCTATCGTTTTTGGTTTGGCGCTCCTTGTCAGCAGCAATCGTAAAGGCATCAAATTGAAACCGCTTGCGGTCATGCTAGTTCTTCAGCTCGTACTTGGGTTCATTTTACTCAATACATCGTTCGGATATATCGTCATTCGTGGCGTCGCGAAAGTCTTTGAAAAACTGCTGAGTTATGCGGCAATCGGGATTGATTTCGTCTTTGGTGGGCTAGCGAACGAAGGGGCACAACCGTTCTTCATTAACGTCTTGCTACCAATCGTTTTCATCTCTGCCTTGATCGGAATTCTACAATTCACAAAGATTTTACCGATCTTGATGCGCGGTATCGGTTTCGTCTTGTCGAAAATCAACGGGATGGGGCGTCTCGAGTCTTACAACGCGGTTGCTTCAGCTGCGATCGGACAATCAGAAGTATTCATCACAGTAAAAAAACAAATTGGTCAATTACCAGCAAACCGTCTTTACACATTGTGTGCATCAGCAATGTCGACGGTTTCGATGTCAATCGTCGGTGCGTACATGACGATGGTAGAACCAAAATATGTCGTTACAGCAATCGTCTTGAACTTGTTCGGTGGTTTCATGATCGTCTCAATCATCAACCCATACACGGTTGACCCGGAAGAAGATATTCTTGAAATCGTCGAAGAGAAGCAAACGTTCTTCGAAATGCTCGGCGAATACATCATGGATGGATTCAAAGTCGCAATCATCGTTGGTGCGATGTTGATCGGTTACAATGCTTTGATCGGAATGGTCAACGATATCTTCCTGATGGTTCTCGGTATCTCGTTCCAAGAAATTCTCGGATACATCTTTGCACCATTCGCATTCATCATGGGTGTTCCATGGGCGGAAGCCGTCAGTGCGGGTAGTGTCATGGCAACGAAATTGATCACGAATGAATTTGTCGCGATGTTAAGCCTTCCTGAGTACACGAAAGAGTTCTCGGAACGCACACTCGGAATCGTGTCTGTCTTCTTGATCTCGTTTGCGAACTTCTCGTCAATCGGAATCATCGCTGGAGCGGTTAAAGGATTGAACGACCGCCAAGGAAGCGTTGCGGCTAGTTTTGGTCTGAAGTTACTCTACGGCGCAACACTCGTCAGTGTCTTGACGGCAATCGTCGTCAGCGTCTTGCTATAATCGTTACACATGTAAAAGGGGCTGACTCAAAAGTCAGTCTCTACAAAGATAAGGGTGGCAGAATGATGATCTGCCACCCTTATCTCGTAACAAAAAGAATGCCGCGTCACACGCCACTCCTACAGGAAAAAGCGCATTATGCGCTGTCAGAGACAAACAAGACCCGATTTCCTGCTTGAATGAAGCAGGAAAACTGGCTTGTGTCTCGCCTGAGGAAAGGGTGTGAAAAGACGCGTCATTCTTTTTTTGAGTCAGCCTCTTTTTGTCTATTATTTCGTTTCACCGTGCGAAGCAATTCCGACACGGACGCGATGGTGGGTTCCGTCACGGTAGACTTCGTAAGCGAACTGCGCGACGTTTTCCCGGGGAATCGGTCCTGTCGATGCAGTGAAGCGTGTCGTCTCAATTAACAAGTCGTCAGCATCAAGTGCTTTATCTTCCGTCAATTGTGTTGGGCAGATGACGGTGAAGTCGACGTCTGCATCTTTTAAAGTTAAATAAGCTTTCAGGTGATCCTCTGCTGCGATTGTCGAGCGGCGACGGGATTCACTCGATTGGAAACGATACTTTCCAGGTTCTTCTGACGCATCGAGAATGCCTGCTGTACCAATGAAGACGATCCGTTCGATGTCTGCTTCCTTCATCTTGGTGACGAGATGTGGAATTGCTGTCGAGAGAACCTGCTGTTGATCGGTACCGAGACAACTGAAGACAGCGGTACTTCCTGCGAGTGCTTGTTCAAGATCGTCCGGGTTTGTCGCGTCTCCCGTCAGGATATGAAGTCGATCGTGAACTGGTAAGTCCGATGACGCGGAACGCACGAGTGCTTGGACATCGTAGCCGTCTTCTAATAACCGATCAATCAAAGGGCGACCCGTTCGACCGGTCGCACCAAGTACAGTAACAGTAGTCATAAGAATTCCTCCTTAGAGATCAAGTAGATGGGAAAAAGAGACGTGCGGTAGCGACCGGACGTCTCTTGTTGGTTATTTATCTGCGAACATGACGCCAGCTTGACCGTAATCCGTTTTTTCCATCTCTTCGATGAAGACCGTGATGTTTTCTTTTGGAGCATTTGTCGTTTCCGACACCGCTTCCGTGACTTTTTCAATCAAAGCGCGTTTTTGTTCAACTGTTCGACCCGATAACATTTTAACCGTAACATATGGCATGACTTCATTTCCCCCTCTAGCATGATGACGATACGCCATCAGTATAGCGCATTCGATAGGGGATTCGTCAATTCGAACATCGTTTTCGAAAAAGAAGGGTATAAGGTAGGAGCTATTCTTGTCGGAAGCGAAGGTAGTCATACACATACGGCGGAAAAGGAGAGACATATGGACGCAATCATACGGAAGAAGATTCATACGTTACTGATTTTTGATCGGGCGTTACCGGAAGATACGAATTATCCGTTGTCTGGCGCTAAAGGACTCGAGGTCGCAGATATCGTCTTCAAACAGAACATTCCGTTCGGTCGACTCGTGACGGATAAAGATTTGGCGCAATTGCTGAATCAAAAAGAAGCAAAGCGATACGGGATGCTGACATTGCTTGAAGATGATGTACGTTTCAAACCATTATTTCAAAACCGAAAACCGACAGCCGACATGGAAGAAGAGGTCGAGGCGAAGGTGCGAGAACTCGCGCATCAGTTACGTGCGATTCGGTCGCGGTGTTCTTCGCTGGAGCGTCTCTTCTTGTTCGGTCGTGCAGCGCAAACCCTGTTTGACCGCGCTTTGCTTCATCTTGAGGAGGTCAATCCCCCGGCACATGAGGAGATCGCGTCCATGACGTGTTATCGTCTCCCGACGATTCGCCGAGCATCAGAGGATCAATTACAGCTACTCCGTTATGAGTGACTGGTTGCAGACACCTCGGAATGCGGTATGATAGAAGCAACAGGAATAAAAGGGGACAAAACACGATGGAAAAAAAGATTAACTTCAATATCATTTCAGATAACTCTACAGACGGTCACGGAGGATTCGGTGTCGGGACACTCAGTTTAAATAGTATGTCACCAGTCATCATTTCTCCGGAAGACGGGGAAGCTTACATTGATATGGGTGCGATGCACGCAAAAGCAGCCATCGAGAAACGCGTCAAGTTCACGACGGATAAAGCCGATACGCCAAACGGTAAACTGTACTGGATCGTCTGGGTGACGGTTGGTCGTAAACCTGAAGGCTTCTATTACGGTGGTGTGGCTGCTTGTGATCTGCTAGTCGATGCAGAAGCACGGCGCGGATTCAAGATTCTCGCTGATCACGTCAATAAGATGGATAAATCTCTTAAAGGACGGATCGTCGTCGATCACATGGATGAGCGTTCAAAGGAATTGTTACGTGATTTCTTGCAGACTCATAAACCTGAGATGTGGGAAAATGCTGACACTGCTTTACATGAAGCATTGGTCTAAACAAAAGAACGTGTGCCGCGGCACACGTTCTTTTTTCATGGTCGTTTCAGCGTCAAGACGACGAGTTCTGGATGATTGAACAGACGAAACGGAAACAGGCTGTTCCCAAGACCACGACTGACGATCAGTTCAGTCTGTTGTTCCTGATAGCGGCCTGCCGTCACGCTTGGAAAGAATCCTTGACCAGGCGCATACAGACCTTCCGTAAACGGCAGGCGGATCTGTCCACCGTGGGCGTGACCGGATAAGACGAGATCAACGGAACGCTCTGCATACAAGGATTTATATTCCGGACGATGCGCAAGCAGGAACTGGAACGCATCAGGCGATACGTCTTGCAGTGCTTGATCGAGACTTTGACGAATCCCATCCGGTTCTGATAGTCCTTCGCGCCAACGTGTCGTCGTCGGATCATCGATACCGAGTAACGAAATCGATTGTCCTTTATACTCGATGACACGCGTTTCATTCCGAAGAACGGTGACACCGAGCTGCTCAAGCTTCGGTAAAATTGTTAAATTTCGTCGGACTTCATGATTCCCGGTGACGAAGTAGACAGGGTATCGATCGACAAGCGCTTTCATGAGTGTAAGAGCAGCTTCTTCTCCGTTTCGCCTCGAGTCAATCAAATCGCCAGTCATGACGACGAGATCTGGTGATTTACGACTAATTTTTTTTAATAGTCGTTGTTGATCCGATCCGAACGCTTTGCCATGTAAGTCGGCGATTTGAACGACGCGATAGCCATCAAATGATTTTGGCAAGCGACCCGACGTCACTGTGATCTCTGAGACGTCGATGACGTTATTTTCACGATATAAAAACCAACTACCTAGGGCGAGAATCCCAAGGGATACGAGCCAACGTGTACGTTTTCGCATGAGTCACCTCATTTCTTTCTGTTCAGCATAATTCAGGATAACAAAAAAGACCTCCTTCCGTATGCGACGGAAGGAGGAGTTCAAAACAATTTAAGCATCTTGCTTCAAATCAGTTACTTCTTTTTGGGCATCAGGTTCATCTGATAACTCCTTAAATAGAGCGATAATCATCATACCGACGACGAAGATGAACGGAAAGGCGGCAAGAACTGAAGCAGCCTGCAAGGCGCTCAATCCTCCGGCATAAAGTAAGACAGCGGCAATCGAAGACTGGAGAACACCCCAAGCGAGCTTAATGCGTAAGCTTGGCATGAGACTACCACCAGACGAAAGCATCCCGAGAACATATGTCGCGGAGTCAGCCGAAGTAATGAAGAACGTCGTGATCAAGAAGACAGCGACGATACTGAGGAATGTGCCTAATCCACCGAATGTCTCAAACAGAGCGAACATGCCGGTTTCGACTCCTTTATCGTTAATCGTCGTGATCAAATTGACGTTTTGGAACAGTTCATTCCAAATTGCTGATCCGCCAAAAACAGAGAACCAAAGCAATCCGAAAATCGTTGGGACGAGCATGATTCCGATGACGAACTCACGAATCGTTCGTCCCTTCGAGACACGAGCAATAAACGTACCGACGAATGGTGACCATGAAATCCACCACGCCCAGTAGAAGATCGTCCAATCGTTGATCCAGCCGCGTTCATCTGGATTAAAAGCAGATGCGCGGAAGCTCATGACTGGTAAATTTTGCAGATAAGCTCCTGTCGTTTGGACGAAGAGGTCCATGATGAAACTAAACGGTCCGAGGAAAAGGACGGCGACCATCAGTAGAACAGCAAGAACAATGTTGGCGTTACTGAGACGAACGATTCCTTTATCAAGACCAGATGCGGCACTCATCATATAAAGGACAGAGACGATCACGATAATGATCATTTGTGTAGCAAATGAGTTCGGAATACTACTTGTCAAGAAGTTCAGTCCACCTGAGATTTGTTGCGCACCGAGACCAAGTGACGTCGCGACACCGAACGCCGTTGCGACGATGGCGAGTACTTCGACGGTACCTTTACCGGCTGAAGCGAACTGAGGCTTCATCAATGAAGCGACCGTGTCGCCAATCGTAGCAGGACGTCCTTTTCGGAATGTCGAGTACGCGATGGCAAGTCCGACGATCGCATACAAGGCCCACGGATGTAATCCCCAGTGGAAGAACGAATAGCGCATCGCGAGTCGTGCCGCTTCCGTCGGATCATCCGTTGCGACCGGCGGTGTATGGAAATGCGTCAAAGGCTCTGAGACACCCCAGAAGACAAGACCAATTCCCATACCAGCGCTGAAGAGCATGGCAAACCAAGAAATGAGACCATATTCAGGTCGGTCCGAATCCTTACCGAGTCGGATGGAACCGAAGCGGGAAAAGATTAAAAAGATAGCAATGATTAAAAAAGCACTCATGCCTAGAAGATAAAGCCAGCCAAATCCGCCAGAGACAAAGGATTGTGCTTTAGCTGTGACATTTCCGAGACTAGCTGCACCGATTAGGGATTCCGGTAAGATTCCCCATATGGTAAAGAGCACACAGAAAATGACGGATACCATAAAGACTTTTGTAATCTTACTTTTTCGATTATTTTCCATCGTGTTCCACACCTTCTTTCGAATTTTACATGGTTGTTCTGTATCAAATGATGACAACGACATTATCATTACCCCGTGCATCCGATAACAAAACCTAATCACGCAGGGTACTACCGTAACAAACACTTTGGTGAAAAAGCAAATCGTTTGGGAAATGAAACCATAGAAACTAGGGGATTACCAGAAAGGAAAGGTGTAAAATGGCGGATAATCAAATGTTTAAAATGATTTTTAAATAGTGAAAGGAAAGACGTTAATATTTTTATTTCCCGTTTTACTTAAAAACTAACGTAATGATTAATCTGAGCAAATCAGAGGCGGTCTAAAATCAGATTTGATATAACAAAAGCAGTCATCATTTTGAAGGAGGCATTTCTCATGGAAAAACAACAACAAAAACAAACAATTCTTGAAGCATTTCAATCTCGTCATGCGACAAAGGCATTTAATGGTCAAATGATCCCAGAAGATGATTTTCGGTTCATTTTAGAAACGGCGCGTCTGTCACCGAGCTCGTTCGGATATGAGCCATGGAACATGCTTGTTATTCAAAATCCAGAAATCCGAGAAGCCTTAAAAAAAATTTCTTGGGGCGCACAAGGACAATTACCGACAGCGAGTCACTTCGTCTTATTCCTCGCCCGGACAGGAGAGCAAATGCAGACAGATGGACCGCATGTCACGCAGATGATGGATTTCCTTGGTCTATCTGAAGAAGCGAAAGCCGGACGGACGAAGCGTTACGGTCTGTTTTTAGAGGAGGATTTCGCGATTGGTGATAACCCGAAAGCGATGGAAGACTGGGCAGCAAAACAAGCCTATATTGCACTTGGAAACATGATGTCGACGGCAGCACAAATCGGGATTGACTCCTGTCCAATCGAAGGGTTCGACCAGCAAGCCGTCGAGCAATTACTCGTTGATCGTGGACTGCTCGATCGTTCTGTTTTCACGGTGCCGGTCATGGTCGCATTCGGTTACCGGGCAGACGAACCAAAACGTGAGAAGCAGCGCCGTCCGCTTGATGAAATCGTGACGTTCGTCGAGTAAAGACGGAAGACAAAAATTTTCGAATTATATAGAAGTTTCTTTCGAAATTCGGTATACTCGCATTTGTATGATTAAGAAGCGCCGTAAACGCCACTCGCATACGAACAACTTTTGTCTTGATGAAAGAAAGGGGTTCTATCGCAAATGGAACAAAAATTAAAGTTATGGTTCACGGAACACCAAACGGAAGATTACGGTATCACATTCCGTGTCAACCACGTTTATGAGAGCGAACAAACGGAGTTTCAACGCCTAGAGATGGTTGAAACGGACGAGTTCGGTACGATGTTGTTACTTGACGGAATGGTCATGACGACAGATAAGGACGAGTTCGTTTACCACGAGATGGTCGCGCACGTCCCATTGTTCACACACCCGAATCCAAAATCGGTTCTGGTCGTTGGTGGAGGAGACGGCGGAGTCATCCGTGAAGTCTTGAAACACCCGTCCGTCGAAAAAGCTGTTTTGGTTGAAATCGACGGAAAAGTCATCGAGTATTCGAAAAAATACCTCCCGAACATCGCAGGTGGATTGGACGATGCACGCGTCGAAGTCATCGTTGGGGATGGATTCATGCATATCGCAGAAGCAGAAAACGAGTATGATGTCATCATGGTCGATTCGACAGAACCAGTTGGTCCAGCGGTCAACTTGTTCACGAAAGGCTTCTACTCTGGTATTTCAAAAGCATTAAAAGAAGACGGTATTTTCGTCGCACAATCGGATAACCCATGGTTCACACCAGACTTGATCCGTGATGTTCAACGCGACGTCAAAGAAATCTTCCCGATCACGAAGCTCTATATCGCTAACGTTCCGACATACCCAAGTGGTCTTTGGACGTTTACGATCGGATCAAAGAAACACGATCCGCTTGCTGTCGCACCAGAGCGTTTCCACGAGATCGATACGAAGTATTACACGCCTGAGCTTCACACGGCAGCTTTCGCGCTTCCGAAGTTCGTTAAAGATTTGACGAACGGCTGAGTTCAGTCACTATAGCACACATGAACAGAGCGGTTTCGATCTTCGAAATCGCTCTGTTGTCAGGTAAAGAGGCGTTTGCAGCAGCAAACGACCAATGAACAGGGGGAATGGATCATGCGTTTTGATGAAGCATATTCAGGAAAAGTCTTTATCGCGAGTCAACCGACTCACGAGGATGCAAAAGGAATTTTATACGGCATGCCGATGGACTGGACGGTCAGTTTCCGTCCTGGTTCACGATTCGGTCCGGCACGTATCCGTGAAGTCTCACTTGGTTTAGAAGAATATAGCCCGTACTTAGATGGCGACATCGCCGACGCGAAGTTGTTTGACGCGGGAGATATTCCGTTACCATTCGGGAATGCACAAAAATCACTTGATATGATTGAAGAATACGTCGATTCATTACTGGCAGCAGGCAAGTTCCCGCTCGGTATGGGTGGCGAACATTTAGTCACGTGGCCAGTCGTCAAAGCGTTCGATAAACACTATGATGATTTTGTTGTGCTTCACTTTGATGCGCATACGGACTTGCGTGACGAGTACGAAGGTGAGCCGTTGTCACACTCGACGCCACTCAAGAAGATCGCGAACTTGATCGGACCGGAGAACTGCTATTCGTTCGGAATCCGTTCGGGGATGAAAGAAGAGTTCGAATGGGCGAAGACGTCAGGCTACAACCTTTTCAAATACGAGATCGTCGAGCCGCTTCGTCAAGTTCTTCCAACACTTGCCGGGAAAAAGGTCTACGTCACGATCGACATCGATGTCCTTGATCCGTCAGCAGCACCAGGAACAGGGACACAAGAAATCGGTGGGGTGACGACGAAGGAACTACTCGAAGTCGTTCACATGATTGCGCGAGCAGACGTCGACGTCATCGGAGCTGATTTGGTAGAAGTATGCCCAGCATATGATCAATCGGATATGACAGCGATCGCAGCAGCAAAAGTATTACGCGAAATGATGATTGGATTCATTAAATAAATAGACAAAAGAGACCAGACGTGATGTCGGTCTCTTTTGTTTTGTTCAGAAGAAGAACTGAATGACCCCGAATGCACCGAATCCGATGATCAGACTGACAGATGTCCATTGGACGACGCGTAGAACGAATGTCGCAATCTGGTGTTTAAGCAGGTGTATGATCTTTGCGAGGATGCTTCACCAGGTGGCAGAACTAAGAAAATACCGATTAGAAACAAAACGGCATCCTGTCCGCTCGTCATCTTCAACTCAAAGCGTGCAAACAACGTCAGAAATAGCGTGATCGTCATTGGATTCAAGAACGTCAATGTGTTTTCAAAACAAGTTCATAGCACACTGAAATCTTTACACATATACGGAAGTATCTTAAGTTTAAGATGTCACCACAATGGAAATGTTCTGAAGTGTAAGAATGTTGGTTTGAGAGCGATGTACATTTGACAATCAGAAAGGTGGAAAAAAGATGAAGAAACTCTTATCGTTTGTGACTGCTACGTTACTGTTTGCACTATTCGTGCTTCCGGTAGGCGCAGCAGATGACGCAATGGTTCGTGTCATTCATGCTTCACCAGATGCTCCGGCAGTCGATATCGCGGTCGATGGCAAAAAAGCCGTATCAGGAGCAAAATTCAAAGATGTCACAGATTACCTCACACTACCAGCTGGCGAACATAAAGTAGAAGTATTCGCTGCAGGAACAACAAAAGATCCTGTGCTCTCTCAAACACTCAATGTGGAAGCTGGTAAATTCTATTCTGTCGCAGCAATCGGTAAACTTGCTGATATTAAACTTGCTGTCATGAAAGACAACGGCAAAGGCGAAGACGGCAAATCAATGGTCCGTGTCGCACACTTTGCACCAGATGCACCTGCTGTTGATGTCGCACCAAAAGGTGGAGACCCACTCTTTAGCAACCTTGAATTCTCAAAAGTCTCTGACTACGGTACACTCGATGCAGGTACGTATGACCTCGAAGTCCGCCCTGCAGGCGCAACGGATGTCGTCAAAGCACTTGATGGCGTCAAACTCGACAGTGGCAAAAACTATACAGCTCTCGCAATCGGTTTACTAGAAGGCGAGCCAGCGTTTGATGTTCTCTTAATTCCAGATGGCGGTGAAATGGCATCAATGCCAGATACAGGACTTGGTGGTTCTGCTGATACGACTTCTGCTACACCATGGGCAGTCGCAGCAGCAGCAGCCTTGTTAGTAGGAACAGCGTATGTCGTCCGTCGTAAACAAAACGCTTAAGAGTAGTCTTCTTCTCTTACTCGTATTAGCCGGATGCCAATCGGGATCACCTCCAGGTACTACAAAGCCGGAAAAACCAAAACAAACTGAAACGACGTCTTCTTCGTCCACTTCATCCGAAATGGTGGACGAAGAAGCATTCATTCCAACGCGTATTATGATTCCGACGCTCGATGTGAAAGCAAACATCGAAGTCGTCGGGAAGGATAAGCAAGGACGGATGGATGTGCCAAAAAAAACGGATCAAGTCGCGTGGTATAAATACGGTGCGAAAGCCGGTCAAACCGGAAATGTCGTATTAGCAGGACATCTAGACGATGAAAAGGGACCTGCTGTCTTTTATGATTTAGCCAAGATGAAAAAAGGGCAACGGATTGAAGTGGCAGGGAAAGCGGGACAACAGGTGTCATACGTGGTGACGAACGTCATGTCCTATCCTGTCGATGAAGCACCAGTCGGATCAATCTTTGGTGCGACCGTCATGAACAAACTGACGCTCATTTCATGCATTGGTACGTTTACAAACTCAAAAGGGTACGATCAACGTCTTGTCGTCACGGCAGAACAAGACAATTAAAAAAACAGGCCTCTCACTTCGGCTATGACCGAAAAAGAGAGACCTGTTTTTTTTAGTGTGTTTCTGAAGCTGCGACAAGATCCGTCGTCAGTGTCGTCAAGCCTTGCGTCGTTTTACTGAGACCTTGGATCGTCTCGACGATTTGTCCAAGGTTTTCTTTATTACGACCAAACAACGTCAGTGAGTTTTCCATTTCACTCTTAACGGTTTGGATTCCTTGTTTGACTTGTTGCAATTCTTGCTGAGATGCGGTGTTGGCACGTGTGATATCTTCCATCTGAGAAACGAGTTGTGTGATGTTACCATTGTTCTTTTGGATTAGACCATTGATGCTGCTACTTAATGACTTGGCGTTTTCAGCGAGGTTCCGGACTTCCGTCGCGACAACAGCAAATCCTTTACCGTGTTCACCGGCACGTGCTGCCTCGATTGACGCATTCAACGCGAGTAAGTTCGTCTGATTGGCGATTGCTTCGATGCTTTGTGTCATCTGGACGATCTCATCCGACGTCGTCTTCAATTCATGAATACTTTCAAGTGAAGTACCGACTTGTTGTGTCGATTGTGCGAATTGTTGCTCCATCTGTTGCATCTGGCGTTCGTTGGCGATCGTCATTTGAACGAGTTGCTGACTCGTCTGTTCCGTCTGATCTGTTTCTGCCAACACTTGTGAAGCACGTCGGCTCGTTTCGATGATGGCATGATCTGTCTGTTCGACGGAGCTTGCGACTTCTTGACTGACACGAACGACGTCTGTCAGCAGTTGGCGGCGCGACTCGTTCGCTGCCGTTACTTCATGAAGACGAGAATCGACGTACTGACTCGTTACGATTTGAGCATCTAAGTTCATCGCGTGAGTCAATGCAAGCACGGCTGTTGTCAGTTGCGCTGGGTCATGCTGATAATGTTCGACGATTTTAGGAATCAACAACGTCTGAAACGCAGCATATGAGGCGATGAACCAAGTGACGGGAACGAAGTTGTGTTTATGCGTCTGTCCCATCCGTGTCCGCATCGCAAGGAAGGATTCATCCATGTTTCCTGTCAGAAGACTCGTGAAGTAGTCCGCAAAGACTTTTTTCAATCGTTCGCGTGTCGATGATTGTTTCGCGATCGTTGCCATCTCTGGATTCAATAATAGATGGTCAAGCACTTGCTCGAGGACCTCATCTAAGATGCCTTGAACGACAGGTGCCATCGATTTAAGTGTCTGTAACTGTTCTTCTGTATACCCCATGTATACGAGACGAGATGTAAGATCAGGATCTGCCGTCTTCGTGATGAGATGAGAATCAGGAAAACCGATTGTAGCTTGATAAACCGAAGTAGTCTTACTTTTAAAAGGATTGCGCACGTAGTTGCCTCCAATACTCAAGATGTGAATAAAATGATGTCTGTTTCTTATCGGTTCATCTTGACGAAGCGATACTGGTTTTCGAAAAAAAGACGAGAATATTGAAAAACATTGACCGGAAACAAAAAAACTCATGACAAGTGCCATGAGGAGAATGAAAAAAAGACAGGATTAGACCGGTTGATCTTCCTGGAATGCTTTTTTGGCGTCCACGATCGAGCGCATTCGTTGAACGCAGGTTTGAACGAATTGAATATCGATGGAGGTGAAACGGGTGACAGGTCCACGAGCTGACTCGGCACTGAATGTGAAGGTTCCGAGATTCCAAAGTTCGATTTTGAATCGTTTTCCTTTGTTGTCGTCGAAGTATTCTACGAATTCGATTTGCGGTACCATACGAACCCCTCCTTACTCCGTATATTCCCGCTTTTCAAAAAATAAAAAAGCCAAACTGCGTGTTAGAAGCAGTTTGGCATGGATGTTTAAGCAGTCGGCACATCATAGCCGATCTCTTCGATTGCATCGACGAGGCGCTCGCGAGGAACGTCTTCATGCTGTACCGTCACTTGGTTTTGTTCCAGTGAGACAGTAGCATGTTGTACACCTTCGACTTCAGATAAAGCTGATTCGACACTCGCTTTACAGTGATTGCATGTCATACCGATAACAGATAACGTTGTTTCTTTCATGATGAAGTTCCTCCTTCAGATAGTGGGGTACGTTTTAATCGTAACGCATTCGTCACGACAGAGACAGAACTGAATGCCATGGCAGCGCCCGCAAGCCATGGAGCAAGCAGACCGAGAAAAGCAACAGGGATGCCGATCGTATTGTAGCCAAGTGCGAAAACGAGATTTTGACGAATGTTTTTCATCGTCTGTTCACTTAGTTCGATCGCAAGTAAAACTTGTTTTAAATCGTGTCCAAGCAACGTCACGTCGGCTGCTTCGAGGGCGACATCCGTGCCGCTGCCGAGCGCGATGCCAACGTCCGCCGTTACAAGAGCGGGAGCATCATTGATACCGTCTCCGACCATCGCGACACGTTTCGTTTGTTGAAGTGACTGAATGACATCTGCCTTTTCAACGGGTAAGACGTCAGCAAACACGAACGCTCGATCGAGTCCGAGTTCTTCCGCTAGATGATCAGCAACTTCACGACGATCACCGGTCAAGAGATACACGTCCTTAGTCTCTCGCAACCGCTGGATTGTTTCTTTCGCTGAATCTTTTAACGCGTCACGGATGGCATATCCGGCAGCGACTTCTCCATCGACGGCGACGTATACGAGAGTCGCTCCAGGTGATGTCCAATCAGGAAGAACGATGTTTCGTTCCTGCATCATTCGCGCCGATCCGACGATCAAATCATGTCCCATGATTTGTCCCGTGATCCCACGTCCTGATTCGACGTGGAACTGTTCGATATCAAACACGACATCCCGCTCTGCTGTGATGGCACGGGCAAGAGGATGTTCGGATTGACGTTCGAGCGCGGCAGCGAAATCGAGCGCTGTCTCCGTACCGAACGTCTCGACGACGACAGGGTGACCGACTGTCAGTGTTCCAGTCTTATCAAAGACGACAGCATCGACATGTTGGAGGTTCTCCAGTTGAGCCCCCCCTTTAAAGAGAATCCCTCGTTCCGCTCCTTTTCCGGTTCCGACCATGATGGAAGTTGGTGTTGCGAGTCCGAGTGCACACGGACAGGCGATGACGAGAACCGCGATGGCAGGACGAATCGCTTCTGCAAAGGAACCGGTGAACATCCACCAAGCGGCTAACGTCAGAAGCGCGATGGCGACGACGATCGGTACGAACACACCAGAAATCCGATCGGCTTGGCGCTGGATCGGCGCTTTTTCCGTCTGTGCTTGCTCGACGACGCGAATGATCTGTGCGAGAACCGTTGCTTGCCCGATCTTTGTCGCCTCGATTTGTAAGGAACCGTTCGTATTCAGCGTACCACCAATGACGGATGCGCCAACAGTCTTATGAACAGGAACGGATTCACCGGTCAACATCGACTCATCGAGATACGCATCACCTGCGCGAACAATACCGTCTGTCGGAATTTTATTTCCGGGTTTTACGAGTAACACCATCCCGGCTTGGATCGCCTCAATTGAAACGATCCGTTCCTGCCCATCTTCCAAAACGATGGCTTCTTTCGCTTGTAAGGAAAGCAGACTTTTAATCGCTCCTGTCGTCTGTTGTTTCGCACGGTCTTCGAGAACCTTCCCAAGCAAGACGAGTGTAATCAGAATCGCACTTGTCTCAAAGTAGAGGTGTGGCATATCAGAGACGAACAGCATTTCAGCAACGGAATAGAAATAGGCTGCCGATGTCCCGAGCGCGACAAGGACATCCATATTAGCACTCCCGCTCCGTAAGCTTTTATAAGCCCCGCTGTAAAAGGGC
The DNA here is from genome assembly GCF_031844245.1 of Exiguobacterium sp. BRG2. NCBI lineage: Bacteria > Bacillati > Bacillota > Bacilli > Caryophanales > Exiguobacterium > Exiguobacterium sp. BRG2. The sequence continues at coordinate 31,740 of NZ_JAUZUW010000009.1, read as the reverse complement.
GCACCGATGATGAATTGAACCGGTGTCGCTAAAGCAAATTGTAGCCACGGATTCATCAAGAATGGAAGATGAAATGGACTATTCGGAATATGTGTCAGCATGCTCGCGAGCAAAGGGAGCGAAAGAACGGCTGCGATGACGAAGCGATACAGCATCCGACGATTCGATTTTGTTGCGTGTGGTGCTTGTTTGACCGTTGCCTCGTAGCCGATTTTGCGAATTTTTTCGATGATCGCTTGATCATCATAGGCATCAGAAATCGAGACACGAGCCGTCTCGAGTGGTAAGTTGACCGTTGCTTCGACGCCGTCCATCCGGTTCAGGACTTTTTCAATCCGAGCGGAACAGGCGGCACATGTCATGCCTTCAATATCAAACTCAATCGTTTTTGACATCAGAAAACCCTCCTTACTTTTTCAGACGGGCAATGACTGCCATCAACTCATCGACGTAAGCGTCCGTACTGTCTTGACGCGTCGCGACCTCATGCATGCACATGTTGACGTGACGTTCGATGATTTGCAGTTCGACTTGCCGCAAAGCGGCTTGAATCGATGCGGTTTGCGTCAAAATGTCGATACAATACCGGTCTTCAGAAACCATGTTGGCAATGCCGCGGACCTGTCCTTCGATACGCTTCAATCGTTTCATCAAGGCATCTTGTTCTTCATGTGTTCGTGGGACGACAGGGTGATCGTGTGCCATAGTCGTGCCTCCTTTAGTAATCTTGTTGTTATCTTTACTCTAACATATAGGTATGGGGGGTACCAGTATATAGCTCAAACAATAAAAAAAGCAGTCGCGAGAGACGACTGCTTTTGCACTTATTGATTGGAGACTTGCGGTTTGACGATCGTTTCGTTCAATGAGCGTTGATCGCTAATGATGTCTTCAGCTTGTGTCGCCCGTTTAATGAAGAAGGCGAGGACGAATGCTAGACCAGCAATGAACGTCGAGATGAAGAACGCATAGTTGATTCCGTCAAGCGTCGCTTGCATCGTAATCTGCTGTTTTAAAGCAGCAGCTGCTTCAGCTGTCGGTTGACTTGTCATGTTCTTCGCCGCTTCGGTCGCAAGCTCTGTGCCACGAGTCTTCGCATGCGTTGACATGATCGTTACGAGCAAGGCCGTTCCGATTGCACCAGATACTTGTTGCAACGTATTGTTCATCGCTGTGCCGTGTGGATAATAGCGTGTTGGTAACTGGTTCAAACCGTTCGTTGAGACCGGCATCATGACCATTGACATCCCGAACATCCGTAACGAATACAGGATGATCAGATGCGTATACGTCGTATCCATCTCAAGTTGACTGAAGTAATAACTCGTGACGACTGTGATGAACAAACCAGTCAATGCAAGAGGACGACCACCAATCTTATCAAACAGCTTCCCGTTGATCGGTGACATGACGGCCATCAAGATGGCACCCGGTAACAGCATGAGACCCGCATCAAGTGGTGAAATACCGCGAATCGTCTGGACATAGATCGGAAGCAATAACATGCCCGAGAACATCGCCATCGTGACGACCATCGAGATCGCAGAAGACAAGGCGAACATCGGGTAACGATAAATCTTGAAGTTGAGCATCGGACGTTCCATATGCAGCTGACGATAAATGAATGTCACGAGTGCGATGACCCCGACGATCAGTGCTCCATAGACGTGGAAACTATCCCAACCTTTAGAGCCAGCAGAACTGAATCCGTACAATAAGCCACCGAAACCAAGTGACGAAAGTGCAACGGAAGTCAGATCGATCCGAGTCGCAGACCGTTCCTTGACGTCACGAAGCAAGAAGAAACCAGCGACGAGAACGATTAAGGCGATTGGTGTGATGAAGTGGAACAGCATCCGCCAATCATAATGCTCGATGATCCAACCGGATAACGTTGGTCCGATCGCTGGAGCCCCCATCATAATCAATCCGAAGAAGCCCATCGCAGTCCCGCGTTTTTCAATCGGGAAACTGACGAGCATGACGTTCATCAGTAGCGGCATCATGATGGCAGAACCCGACGCTTGAATCATCCGTCCTGCGAGCAGCACAGGGAAGACGTCTGCGAATCCGGCAAGAATCGTTCCGGTCGAGAAGAGGGTCATCGCAAGTAAGAACAAGCGACGAACCGAATACTTTTGAATCAAGAAAGCAGATGTCGGAATCAAGACACCATTGACGAGCATGAAACCAGTCGACAGCCATTGAGCAGTAGCTGGTTCGATCGCTAGATCCTTCATGATTGAAGGAAGGGCGATGTTGAGCAAGGTATTATTTAAGAAAGCGATGAATGCCCCGATCATCAAAACGGCGAGGATGCCGTAAGGAGCTCGAGCTGTGTGAGTTGCACTTTGTTGCATGAATATCCTCCTAACTAAACTAACGGTACAGATTTCTATACGGTCGTTCTATCTGTAGTTTATCTTAATCCGATTTAGTTCGAATTACAAATAATAATAGCTAAGAAAGATAATTTTATTTTTTATGTAGTTTTGAAAGCGTTTTTCTAAATGAGGAGAATGATTCGTAAGAAATAAAAAAGCGCAATTCTTCTCGTTAGAGGAAAATTGCGCTTTGTCTTTAGTTTGAAACAGCCAGAAGCTTGTTTCATAGTTAGCGTTACTGAACGTTCGTTTCGAGTGCATCCTTTGTAATGTCGTAGTGAGATGCTGTCCAGACAGATTTGCCGTCCTGAATGAAAAGAACTTGTGGCGACTCATGTCGGACATTATAGTGTTCAGCGATGTGATTCGATAAGGTCCGAGCTTCTTGGACGAAGAGATATGCTGTCGGAACAGATGTTTCATCCGCGAACTTCGTATACTCTGAGAATCCTGCGGCACTGATCGGACACGTCGTACTGTGTTTGCAAATCACGAACGCGCTATGCTCGGACGCAAATTGATCAAAATCAGAAATAGACTGCAGTTTACGTGGTTGTGTCATAATATATCACCCTCCATACGTCCGGAGACGTTCACTTAACTTTAGATTTTCCCGGTAATCGACCGGACAGTCAATCAATACGGGTCCATCGCTCGCGAAAGCTTGATCAAGACAATGGGCAAGCGAACCGTGTTCACCGACGCGAAGTCCAAGCGCACCGAAAGCATGAGCCAGTTGAACGAGATCCGGATTATCAAAGGTGATGTACGATGATTTTCCATATGCTTGTTGTTGTTTCCATTCGATGAGACCATATGTCCCGTCTCGCCAAATTAATACGACGAGTGGCAGCTTCAAACGAACGGCGGTCTCGAGGTCCTGACCGTTCATAAGAAAAGCTCCGTCTCCAGCGGCGCAGACGATACGTCGGTCGGGGTAGAGAAGTTTGGCTGCGAGTGCACTCGATAAACCATAGCCCATTGAAGCAAACCCATTCGAAATGAACAATTGATCTGGATGTGTCGTTTGATAATGGCGAGCGAGCCAGACTTTATGTGCTCCGACATCCGAGAAAACCATTCCGGCTTCACCAACCGTCCGTTCGAGCTCACGAACGATGCTTTGAGGATGTAAAGGGAGCGCGAGGGAATATGTTTCTTGAATCTCTTGGCGCAACTTATCGCGATTCCGTTGCCAACCGTTCCAGGAACGCTTTGGAAGCAGTGGTGTCAAAACGGTCAATACATCTGAAAGATTGCCGACTAGATTTGCAACGACTGGATAGTAGGCATCGATTTCGTGAGGGTTCGTATCCAGATGAACGACCGGCGTCTTTTTCGGATTCCATTTTTCCGGGGGCAGTTCCGTGATGTCATAACCAATCGTAATGATTAAATCACTCGCATCAAGAATTCGTTGGTTGTAATCAACATCCGGCAAACCGATCGTATGCGCGGCAAGCGGATGTTGTGAGGAGATGGAGCCTTTTCCCATCATTGTCTCGACGACCGGAGCATCGAGCTGTTCGACGAATGCCCGAAACGCCTCAAGTGCGTGTTGACGGTGAATCCCGAAACCGGCAATGATGACAGGACGTTGCGATCGCTCGATCAATCGTAAAACGTCCGGATCATCAATCGTCAACGGATGAAGATATGTCGGAGCACTGTCGTTTTTGACAGGAGTCACAGGTTGATCTCGTTCTTGTTTTGCGACGTCTTCCGGGAAAGAGATATGCGTCGCTCCCGGCTTTTCGCTCTGTGCCGTCGCAAAGGCACGACGGACGATTTCCGGAATCACTTCTGGTGTCAGAACGGACGTACTTGACTTCGTGACCGGACGATATAGATCAACGAGATCAAACATTTGATGCGACGCTTTATGTTGCCGTGATAGTGCTCCTTGTCCTGTGATGGCAACGACAGGAGAATGATCCATCGTTGCACTCGCAATTCCCGTCATCATGTTAGTCGCACCAGGACCAAGCGTCGATAAGCAGACACCCGGTCGTCCACTCAGGCGACCGAACATCGCTGCCATGAACGCAGCGTTCGTTTCGTGACGCGTCGTGATGAACGTGATCGACGAACGACTAAGTGATTCGAGCAATGTGATGTTCTCTTCACCGGGAACACCGAAGATATGCGTGACTCCCTCTGCCTCTAAACATTGGACGAACCAATCCGCCGCATTCATGCTAGTCCACCGATTGAGATGTATTTTGTCTCGAGATACGCTTCGAGTCCTTCACTGCCGCCTTCGCGTCCAAGACCGGATTGTTTCATTCCACCAAATGGTGCTTGTGCAGCAGAAGGAACCCCATCATTCCAGCCGACGATTCCATAATCAAGCCCTTCGATTGCACGAATGGCACGCGCGTAATCCTTCGTAAAGACGTATGAAGCGAGACCGAATGGTGTCTGGTTAGCGTAACGAACCGCTTCTTCATCAGAACTGACACGCTGGACGGGAGCGACAGGTCCGAACGTCTCCTCGTTCATGATCAACATGCCGGGTTTTACGTCAGCGAGCACGGTTGCTTCATAATAATAGACATCGTTCTCCTCGTCCGTTGTTCCTGTTCCACCCGTGACGACACGAGCACCGGCTGAAGTAGCGTCATCGACATGTTTTTTAACTTTATCGTAACCCGCTTTATTAATCATTGGACCGATCTTTGTTTCGGCATCCAGACCGTTCCCGGTTTTCAATTTTGCCGTCTCCTGACCAAGTTTTTCAACGAACGCGTCATAAATCGAATCAGATACATAGATCCGGTTTCCGCAGACACACGTCTGTCCGCCGTTTCGGAATTTCGACTTGATCGTCTCCGTAACAGCTAAATCGAGATCGCAATCATCAAAGACGAGAATCGGTGCATGTCCGCCGAGTTCAAGCGACATCGCTTTGATCGTCTCTGCTCCTTGAGCCATCAGTGTCCGTCCGACTTCGGTCGAACCAGTGAAGGTGATCTTATCGACATGCGGATGTGTCGCGAGTGATTCACCGAGTGCTTTCCCGCTACCTGTAACGGCATTGACGACGCCTTCTGGAATCCCGACTTCCTGACAAAGTTCAAGTAAACGAAGTGCTGTTAATGGAGTCGCGGTGGGTGGTTTGATGACGAACGTACATCCGGCAACGAGAGCCGGAGCCAATTTTCGGGTAATCATGGCTGCTGGGAAATTCCATGGTGTGATCGCGGCGACGACACCAACCGGTTGTTTGATGACTTGAAGTCTTTTAGAAGCATCGTGTGTCGGTATGACACGTCCGTATGCCCGTTTTCCTTCCTCTGCGAACCATTTGACGAAGTTTGCCGCATACTGGACTTCACCTTCTGATTCAGCCAGCGGTTTTCCCATCTCAAGCGTCATTAACCGGGCAAGTTCATCTTTTTTCTCGATCATTTTGGCATAGAGTTTTTCCAAGAGTTCAGCGCGTTCATATACTGTCCGCTTCGACCATTCTGGAAAAGCCTTCCGTGCTGCTTCGACAGCATCATTGACGTCTGATTTTGTTCCGTTTGGTACGCTACCGACGACTTCTCCGGTTGCTGGATTCGTGACATCTGTCCGTTCTCGTCCGTGATCCAGCCATTGTCCACCAATAAAGAATTGTCCCTTCATCTTGAAAATCCCCCTTTTTTACGTGCATTGGTTAGGGTATACCCGAACGAATAAAAAAAGATTCATTTTGGAAAGGAAAGGTTATGCAAAAAGGTAGAAATTGACCGATAAACAGTGTAGGATGATTCAGTAAATGTAATGTAAATTCAACTGAAATATTCGATGTAAACGAAGAGTGATCCCCATTGATGTGAAATGGTGAAATCATCCTCGAGACATTGACTTTAAAAGTGGATTTGATAAGATAAAAGTAAAGGGTTTGCGCAATCGGTTGCGCAAAACAAAATGAAGGACGAACAAATATACCTAACTCCTACTAATGACTCACCTACGAGAGGATTTCTAACACATGACACAAATGATACCGCGCCCTGAGACGGCCCAACAAACAATTACACGAGCTTGGTGGAAAGAAGCAGTAGCATACCAAATCTATCCACGCAGCTTTTATGACGCAAATAACGATGGAATCGGCGATATTCCGGGTATCATCGCAAAACTGGATTACTTGAAGGATCTTGGCGTCGACGTTTTGTGGATTTGTCCGATGTTCAAGTCACCGAACGATGATAACGGATATGATATCAGTGACTATGAAGACATTATGGATGAGTTCGGAACAATGGCAGACTTCGATCTCTTAATGGAAGAAGCGCATAAACGAGACATCAAAGTGTTACTTGATCTCGTCGTCAACCACACATCTGATGAACATCCATGGTTCCTTGAATCGCGTTCGTCAAAAGACAACGAGAAACGCGATTGGTACATCTGGAAAGATGCGATCAATGGAGGAGAACCGAACAACTGGGAAAGTATCTTCGGTGGATCAGCATGGGAATATGACGAGAAGACTGAGCAATACTTCCTGCACGTCTTCTCCCGTCGTCAGCCAGACTTGAACTGGCAAAACCGCGATATGCGTCAAGCGGTCTATACAATGATCAACTGGTGGCTCGATAAAGGCATCGATGGTTTCCGAATCGATGCGATCAGTCACATCAACAAGGATCAATCCTTCGCCGATCTCCCGAACCCGCTCGGTATGCCGTATGTCCCTTCATTCGATATGCATATGAACGTCGAAGGTATCCATGCGTATCTTGAAGAGCTAAAGGATGAGACATTCTCGAAATACGACATCATGACTGTCGGAGAAGCAAACGGCGTCTCGCCGGAAGAAGCAGATCTATGGGTCGGAGAAGAGAACGGCAAGATGAACATGGTCTTCCAGTTCGAACACATGGATCTCTGGCGTGCCGACGCGGAAAAAGGCGTCGACGTCGTCAAACTGAAACAAGTGCTGACGAAGTGGCAAAAAGGACTTGAAGCGACCGGTTGGAATGCGTTGTACCTCGAAAACCACGATAAGGTTCGTTCGGTCTCCCTTTGGGGTGACGAGGAACAGTACTGGAAAGAGAGCGCGAAGTCGCTTGCGATGATGTATTTCTTCATGCAAGGCACACCGTTCATCTATCAAGGTCAGGAAATCGGGATGACGAACGTTCAGTTCCCGGACATCGCGGATTATGATGACGTCGCGACGAAAAACATGTATGAGATGCAACTCGCTTCCGGGAAGACACATGAGGAAATCATGGAAGTCATCTGGAACTCGTCCCGCGATAACTCACGTACACCGATGCAATGGACGAACGAGCAAAATGGTGGCTTCTCGAATCAATCCCCATGGTTCGGTGTTAACCCGAACTACGCGGACATCAATGTCGCGTCACAAGAACAAGACGAAGACTCGATTTTGAACTTCTATAAACGAATGATTCAAATCCGTAAGATGGAAGAGACATTGATTTATGGTGCGTATGATCTCATCTTACCGGAAGATACGAAAGTCTATGCCTATACACGGACGCTTGGTGACGAACAGTTCTTGATCGTTACGAACTTAAAAGGCGAAACAGCAGAAATCGATACGGATATCATCTTGCATTCGGATAATATGTTGCTTGGCAACTATGCGACGATGCACCACGAAGGAACAGAACTGGAACTTCGTCCATTCGAAGCTCGTCTGTACCGTGTTCGCTAATATGTTTTGAACGGATTCGAAGTACATCGAATCTGTTTGAGACTGAAGATAAGTGCAATTGTTCTCTAACGAGAAGGATTGCGCTTTTTTTGTTCGTCTCGCATCGTTTTCCTGGGACAAGCATCGCGCCGCTTCGCTTCGCTGCAGGGTCGCTCTTGCTTGTTTTTCCCTAGGAAGCGATGTCGAGTGAACAAAACGCTTTTCTGATTCTCCTTCCGGGTATAAAGAAAATGACACGTTACACGCCACTCCTACAGGAAAAAGCGCAATTTTGCGCTGTCAGAGACAAACAAGACCCGTTTTCCTGCTCGAATGGAGCGGGAAAACTGGCTTGTGTCTCGCCTGAGGAAAGGGCGTGAAAAGGTGCGTCATTTTTTGAGTCAGTCCATTTGTCTACAATCTGGAACGGATTCGATGTACATCGGATCCGTTTTTTTTGTTGCATGTAAGCAGAAGGTGCATCAGACGAAAAAATCGTGTACGCTAAACGATGAGGTGATAGAAGTGAAACCAGTAAAGTACTCGGTGTCATTACGACAGGTGACGACGATTGAAGATGGTCCGATGCGTGAATCGGTCGAACTTGAGGCGGACGGCACGTTGTTCGAAACAAAGGACGGTTTTGCCGTGAAATTCGTTCAACCGGATGAACAACCGATTGATACGACGATCAAATGGTCAAAAGACCAGATCGCCCTGAATCGCAAAGGTCCTGTTGCGATGCATCATGTTTTCATTTTAAAAGAGACGACAAAAAGCCAGTATGGCAGTCAGTTCGGTCAAATGTTGATGGAGACAGACACGGAGACGATTGAGATGAAACCGCAGCAGATGAAGTTTCGCTATACATTAAAAATGAATGGACAAGCAGTCGGTACGTATACGATTGATTTAACTTGGAAACGGAGTGAGACGAATGGCATTTGAACAAACAGTACGTCAAATGGAACAGATGTTGGAAGAGGAATGGTTCGAGTGGCTCGAGAACGATGAGCCGCGCTACAACGAATGGCGTGATCAACTCGAAGGACTCGCAGAGCAGGTCATCACGGAATACAATCCGAAGGTCGATCCGGAGTCAATCGATACGCTACTTTTAATCAATGAAGAATTACCTGTCTTATACGGTGAAGATACCGTCATGCTGTATACAGCGCTTTTGAAAGCACGTCAGGAAGACGATCAAGTATATGAGCGTTACTTGACGATCCTGGGTGCGTTTGCAGACGAACAGCATCCAGCGATCCGTGAAGTCGAAAAGTTAGTCGCAAAAAAGGATTATAAAAATGCCTTCGCACGTGCAGTCCGTCTGCCACAGTCGCTCGGTCTAGAATAAACAATCAGTGGACCATCTTGTTTTAGACAAGGTGGTCTTTTTAGGAGGAAGCGTCATGTATCCACTCTATCGAATCATCGTCGCGATCATCCGGAAGGGCGATCAACTGCTCATTGTCAACAATCAATCGGGTCAGGACAATCGGTGGAGCTTACCCGGTGGACAGATTGAAGCTGGGGAGACACTCGAGCAAGCACTTCGTCGTGAGGTTGCTGAAGAGACTGGCTTGGCAGTCACATCATCGTCGTTTGCCTTCTTGACGGAGAACTTCATGCCAACTTATCAAGCGCACAGTCTCGTCACTTATTTTGATTGCGAGGTGAGCGGAGTACTCGATCCGAATGATCCTGATGAAGAAATTAGCGAGACGAAGTGGATCAATCAAAGGGAGCTAACGGAATACATCACAAGTGAGGATGTCCGTCATCCGTTATATACATACTTAACAGAACAACACAAAGGTTATTATATGTTTGAAGAGATGAAGTGGTAAGCAAAAAGAACGGATCATCCTTATGAAGGAATGTATCCGTTCTTTTTGCTTAGAATGTCCTATTAGACGAAGGAAATCTTGCTAAGCATGTCTATCGAACAATCGCACGTGACAATTTACTTTTAATAGATTCAACTCATTTTTTAAATCATATTGAGCCAATCAATCGAAAGAGAATTTATTTAAAAATTTATGAATGAATAGTCATTCATTATATGCTATACTCATTTCAACACAACTGCTTTAGGGGGAAAGGGGTTTGTTCGAACATGAATACATTTTTAATCATCAACTGGATTGCCTTCCTACTCGTCATCGGTTATGCAGGCTATCTGTTCACATCACTTGTCAAAAGTCGTTATGCCGCCATTAAACGGGGGAAAAAAGCGGAATGGACGCTGACGAATAAAGAACGACTAGACGCAGTTTTAGTTAACGTCTTTGGTCAAAAGAAACTATTAAAAGATAAGAAAAGTGGCGCAATCCACGTCATGATGTTCTATGGATTCTTACTCGTTCAATTCGGAGCAATTGATTTTATCTGGAAAGGACTTGCCGTCGGTCAGCGTTTTCCGCATGTCCCGCTCGGTCCACTTTATCCATTTTTTACATTCTTTCAAGAAATCGTCATGCTCGTCATCTTGATTGCCGTCGTCTGGGGTTTTTATCGCCGGTATGTCGAGAAGCTCGTCCGTCTGAAGCGAAATTTTTTAGCAGGTCTTGCCTTGATCTTCATCGGTGGCTTGATGGTTGCCGTCCTCTTCGGAAATGGATTCTTCCTTGTCTATGAGAACCACTCGACGCTCGGTGAACCCGTCGCTTCAAGCATTGCGTTCTTATTCGGCTGGGTACCGGAATCGGTCGCTTTCGGATTATTCGTCTTCTTCTGGTGGGCGCATCTTTTGTTCTTACTTAGCTTCATGGTCTACATCCCACAAGGTAAGCATGCGCACTTGATTGCCGGTACAGCAAACGTCTGGCTCGGTCGGACATCGAAGGTTGGTCGTTTGGCACCGATTGATCTATCCGTCATGGAAGAAGCAGAAGACGACGAAGCGGAATTCAGCTTCGGGGTCAATCGGATTGAAGATTTCAATCAAAAGCAACTCGTTGATCTATATGCCTGCGTCGAGTGCGGTCGCTGTACGAACATGTGCCCAGCAAGCGGAACTGGGAAGATGTTGTCACCGATGGATTTGATCGTTAAATTACGGGACCATCTTAATATGAAAACGGCAGCCATCACACAACGTTCACCATGGGCACCTGCTTTTGCGTTCGAAGGATCGCAAGGAAATCAGATTGCCTCGCTCGCTGCAGCCGGGCAGATGGATATCGTCCCGGATTCATTGATTGGGAACGTCATTACGGAAGAAGAAATTTGGGCGTGTACGACGTGCCGAAACTGTGAGGATCAGTGTCCGGTCATGAACGAACATGTTGATAAAATCATCGACCTTCGTCGCCATCTCGTCATGATGGAAGGCAAGATGGATCCGGAAATGCAGCGGACGATGGCAAACATCGAACGTCAAGGTAATCCATGGGGGATGAACCGAAAAGAGCGCGAAAACTGGCGGAAAAACCGTGATGAACTCGTCGTTCCGACAGCGAAAGAAAAGAAGAAAGCAGGCGAAGAGTTCGAGTACCTGTTCTGGGTCGGGGCGATGGGATCGTACGATAACCGGAGTCAAAAAATCGCGATGGCGTTTGCCCGTATTCTGAACGAGGCAGATATCTCGTTTGCGATTCTCGGAAACGATGAGAAGAACTCAGGCGATACACCACGTCGAATCGGTAACGAAGTCTTGTTCCAAGAACTCGCGGAAGCAAATATCAAATCATTTGAGAAGTATGGCGTCAAAAAGATCGTCACGATTGATCCGCATGCCTACAATACATTCAAAAATGAGTACCCAGACTTCGGACTCAGTCTGGATGTCGAAGTCTATCACCATACCGAATTGCTCGCTCGTCTGATTGATGAGAAACGCATTACACCGCTCCATGAAGTCAAGGAGCGTGTCGTTTATCACGATTCGTGTTACCTCGGTCGATACAATGATATTTACGACGCACCGCGTTATATTCTCGAGAAGATTCCAGGCATCACTCTCGTCGAGACAGAACGTAACCGTGAAAAAGGCATGTGTTGTGGTGCTGGTGGCGGCATGATGTGGCAAGAAGAAAAAGTTGGTGCACGTGTCAACGTCGCGCGGACGGAACAATTGTTGACCGTCCAACCATCCGTCATCGGGTCAGCATGTCCGTACTGTTTGACGATGCTTAGTGACGGTACGAAGGCGAAGGAAGTGGATGAAGCAGTCGCCACGTATGATGTCGTCGAATTACTGGAACGGTCGATCGTCGGCTCGTTTTCAAAAAATGATGATTTGATAGAAGTACTGTAGTGGACAGTCTGAAATCAAGATAATAAAAAAGCAATACATTCATTCCTTTTGAGTAACAAGGAATGAATGTATTGCCTTTTTTAGTTTAGACGAGTAATTGAACAATCGCCAAAAATGGAAGCAGCTACAATTTCTTGAACTTCTTCAACAACTTCTTCTGGGCAATTATCAGAAAATTCCCAATCTCTAGAACGCCAATCGATTGTAGAAGCTTGAATCACATTTACATATCCATCGACTTTTAGATTGGAAGGTAACTCTACAAAAAGGCTTTTTTCAGTATGTGTGATTGGACACACCATACAAAAACCGGTTTTGTTAAAATCATCAGTACTAATGACGAGCGCTGGTCGTCTTTTTTGTATTTCTTTTCCTGAACTAGGATCAAAATCGATGTAGCCAATTTGCCCAGTTAAAGGTCTTGCGACAGAAGTTGTTTGTTTTTTTACCATTAATTAAGAGTCCTCTCTAAATGTTTTTAATCTGCTTCTTTTCCTACAAATGGAACAATCTCCTCTTCAAGATCAGAGTATGCACTGTAGTCAAGGTCAGCAAAAACATTTTTAATCCGTTTTGGACGTCTGACCGGTTTTAAAATGAGTGTTCCGTCTGCTTTTTGAATTATGAAAAACTTGTCACCAACTTCTGCTGAAGAAGCTTTCGGTAAGGTTAACCCTTTAGAGTTACCTACTTTACGGACAACAACCTCTTGTTGATGCTCTTCAATTACCATGACCACATGTACATCTCCTTTCTTGAATTCCTTATTTCTCCTCTTTCTCCTCTGCTCTGCATCTCCACTTTTTTCCCCTTTTCCTCCTAAAAAACCGCTACAAAAGATATGACAACTTAGCGAATTCGATTAAGAGAATCGATCAATTTTATCTTTTGTACTATATATAATACCACGTGTAATACAAATAAAACAGTATTACGTGTATTACTCGTATTACATTTAAAAACATAATTTTTATAATAAGCGCGACGTTTTACTGTATGGTTTTGACATGATAAGATAAAAGAACTAGCTATGAAAAGGGGGTGAGAATCTTTTGGGAAGGCGTTACTTCGAATCGGTCAGGTCGCGGAGACCACCGGCTTATCAAAACGAACGATCGATTATTACACATCACTCGGTCTGTTAACACCAGAGCGTACTGCGTCTGGCTACCGTCTGTATGACGAATCGGTCATTCATCAAATCGAAAAGATTGAATATTTGAAGTCTCAACGGCTTTCCCTGCAAGAGATTCTTGCTTCTTTTACGGAACGGGAACAAAAAACAGGGGAGACGATTTATCAGGAAGTGAAACAACTTCAGGCGACGGTTGAAGGACTCGAGCAGCGTTTGTTACATTCGACGGACGTCGAAAAACAAGCGATCCGCTTAGAACTGTCCCGGCGTCTGACATTGATTGCTTCCTTGATTGCACAGCTTTAATACAAAACAATGGAGGTGACCCCTGTTTAGGGGATTTTGGATACTATATTATTCATCAATTTATTTTTAGTGGTGTTGTTGATCGTGTTGACGGCGTTCTTCGTCGGATCGGAATTCGCTGTCGTCAAAGTGCGGATGTCGCGTTTGGATCAGATGATCCAGGAAGGCAATAAAAGTGCGGTCCTTGCGAAAAAAATCGCCGGTGATCTTGATTATTACTTGTCTGCCTGTCAGCTCGGTATTACCGTCACGGCACTTGGTCTCGGGGCACTTGGAGAACCGACAGTCGAAAAGATCTTGCATCCGGTCTTCGATGACTTCGGGATCTCTGCTGCTGTTTCGACACTCTTGTCGTTTGGTATCGCATTTGTATCCGTAACGTTCTTACACGTCGTCATCGGCGAACTTGCTCCGAAGACACTCGCGATTCAGTATGCAGAACGCATGACATTGTTATTTGCTCGTCCGCTGTATGTGTTCGGGAAGATCATGTATCCGTTCATCTGGTTACTCAACGGTTCAGCACGCCTGTTCCTTGGTCTGTTCGGTGTCAAACCAGCAGGACATGAACAAGCCCACTCAGAAGATGAATTGAAAATCATCATGGCGCAAAGTTTCCAAAGTGGTGAAATCAATCAGACAGAACTTGCTCTCATGCAGAACGTCTTCGCCTTTGACGAGCATATTGTCAAAGACTTAATGGTTCCACGGATGCGGATGGAGACGATCTCGGAACGTTTGACGAAGAACGAACTGATGGAAATCTTCATGGACAATCCGTATACGCGTTATCCGGTCACAGAAGAGAACGATAAAGACCGGATTCTTGGATACGTCAACGTCAAGGAAGTCTTGACGGATTTTGCGAACGGGAACGAACATCCGGTGACACATTACGTCAAGGAACTACCGGTCGTCTCCGAAGTAACATCACTTCAGGACACATTGCGGAAGATGAAACGGACCCGGACACATCTCGTACTCGTCGTCGATGAATATGGTGGAACAGCAGGACTCGTCTCGATGGAAGACTTACTCGAAGAAATCGTCGGCGAAATCCGTGATGAATTCGATGCAGATGAAGTCGAAGAAATCGAACAAATCAAATCCGACGAATTTTTACTGGACGGTACTGTATTACTCGTGGATTTAGAAGAACGTTTCAACATTCGATTTACGAACGTCGAGGATGTGGATACGATCGGCGGCTGGATTCAGATGCACAACATTGATCTTCAACCCGGTGAGCACATCGATACACCAGATTTTTCGGTTGAAGTAACGGAGATGGAGAACTATCAAATCAATCGCGTCAAGATTTGGTTGCATCCAGCTGAACAAGTAGAAGCAGAAGGATAAGATGGTCGGTTCCTCATCGAGGAGCCGATTTTTTTATATCACATCAGTCAAAAAATCAAGAACTTGCGGATTGTGTGAACTTTCAGCGGTCATGATAGGAGAATGGTGGAGTGAGCGGGAATGTAATCTACAACTACCGTATTGTCGATTCGCGTCCTATGAAACGAGGAGGTATTCCGTGCTTGATCAGATTCCATTCTTACTGAGTCGTTTAGGTATGTTAGCACTGTTAGCCTTTCTATTGTCCCAGTGGCGCATTTCTCGATACATATTCAAGATGGACCGCGGGATGAATGTACCACTTCTTTTAGCATTCGTATCATCTGGTATTTTAATGAACTATGCGGGAATCGTGCTTTCGAATGATACAACGATTGATCCGTTACTCGGGTTATCCGTCAAAAAGGATGCTTTATTACTTGATACACGTTTAGCAGTCATCGTGACGAGTGGTCTGATCGGTGGACCAATCGTCGGTGGGATCACAGGATGTCTAGTCGGGTTGCACCGCTATTTACTCGGTTCTCTAGGGGCAGAAGCCGGTTGGATCATTGCGATGATAGCTGGGTTCGTGAGTGGATGGTACCGGAAACGTTGGCGCTTACGGGATGACTATGCCTTGATTCCACCAGTCGGCATCGTCTTCGTCGCATTGTTCTTTGAAAGTGGAATCACGTTGTTGCTGGCTCCAGACACGACGCAGGCGCTTGATTTAATCAGTCATGCGGTGTTTCCATTATTGTTCGCGAACACATGTGGTGTCGTACTGTTTATCATGATTTTACGAACGCAACTTCGACTCGAAGGTGATCTCTTCGTCCGACAAACGGAGCGTTCTGATCGGTTATTACAAGCGTTGCAACCCTTACGAAAGCAAGGGTTGACGTCAGAAGTCGCCCGACAAATCGGAGTGACATTATTAAAGGAAACGAAAATGCAACGTGTCGTCTTGCTCGGAGCGACGGAAGTCGTCATTGATATGACGGAACAGCAACCTGCTGTCTGTGGCGAACAACCGAGACGTGAGGAACAACAATGGATTGAGGCAGAAGAACCCGTCCGGCAGGAAGATGAACTGACGGGACAGATTCTAAGCTTTCATCCAATGCGCATCAACGGTCAAAAGGCGGGTGTCATCTGTTATTTCTCGAAAGATCTATTTGACGATACGGTCGAGCGAATGACGGAACAACTTGTCCGTTTATTAGCACGAGAGTTGCACATGCACCGAGAAGAGCAGTTGCTCCGATTAAGCGGTAGAAAGATGAAACCTATGTTACACGTCAGTTATCTCAAAGGCATCATCGAAGAAATTCAGCGGACAGCCGATCCCGGAACTCCTGTAAAACATCAATTGAATGCGTTGCTTCAACTTTTGACGACAGCGACGCGGCATGATGAACATCCACTGCGTGAGGAACTAGCGACGCTAAAAGCTTATCTATCGCTCGAAGGTACACGCCGCCGTCCGAATCAATTGACGTCCGCTGATATCACGGTCGATCTCGACATCGAGACTTCCGTTGAGGAATACTTCGTTTTCCCGTTCCTCGTGACACAGCTTGTCGATAATGCACTACGTCACGCGTTCGTAAAGGCAGGACGGCATCACCGGATTGATGTCCGCGCCTTTAAGTCGACGACGGATTGGGTCATCGAAGTCGCAGACAATGGGCAAGGAATGCCGTTTGCTGTGATGCAACAACTGGATCAAAAAGAATCAGGTGATTCGAATCTGTTCTTGATTCGACGCGCACTGGAGGTGACATATGGTCCGGCTGCGTCACTACACGTCTATTCCATTATCCATCAAGGAACACGAATCGAAGTCCGACTACCTTTTCCATCGCCTTGACGACAGTGGCACTTTGCTACTGTTGTTTTTTTGTGTTGCTTCAAGGGTAAATAGGAAAACAGCAAAACGTATTGTACAGGAGGAAGCAGATGATGATTACGACAACAGAAGTGGGTCAACTAGAAGATCAGTACTTGTTACGGTTCACGTTAGAGAATGTTCATGGACATAGTGTCGATATCTTGAACCGAGGCGCAAAAATTCTTGCGATACGGGTTCCAGATCAGCAAGGGATGATTGAAAACGTCGTACTCGCATTTGATGACCTGTCAGAATACCAGGATGATCCACACCATTTAGGCGCAACGATCGGACGTGTCGGAGGACGAATCGCGAACGGAGCGTTCGCGCTCGAAGGAATGACGTATGTACTTGAACAAAATGAAGGCGAGCATCATCTTCACGGGGGAAGCGAGAATTGGGCGAACCGGATGTTCACGCACGAAATCAACGATGACCGACTCGTCCTACGATTAGATAGTCCGAATGGAGAGAACGGCTATCCAGGTCACTTGTCGTTTGAGTTGACCTTCGAATGGACAGACGAGAACGTCCTGCATGTTCATTATGAAGCGGAGACGACGGCCTCGACACCGTTCAGTCCGACGAATCATACGTACTTCAATTTGACAGGTGAGGCGAAGACGACAATCGAACAGCATGTCCTGCGAATGGACGCCCCTTTTTATATTCCGTTGACGAAAGATGCCGTACCGACCGGTGACATTCTCCCGGTAACAGACACCGTTTTTGATTTTCTCGATGCCCGTTTTCTACATGAAGTCACACACGCACCAGACGAACAACTTCGTCAAGCGGGTAGCGGGGTGGATCATCCCTTCCTGCTTAGAGAAGGTGGGGAGATCGTTCTTGACGAACCAATCAGCGGGCGGCGGTTACGGGTCGTAACCGACCAACCGGGGGTCGTCGTCTACACGGCCAATCACTTGTCAGGCGAGTTCACGATTTGTGGAAGACGGGCAACGCCGTACCTGGGTATCTGTTTTGAGACACAAGGGCTGCCGGATGCGATCAATCAACCAGATTTCCCTTCCGTTGTCTTGCGTGCCGGTGAGCACTATCATAAGCGTACATCGTTTCATTTTCAGATGATGTCATGAGGTATCTTGCGATTTCCACTCCTGTATATGGTAGGATAGAGCAAGAAGAATCTAACGGAGGCTAAGGAAAATGACTAAAATTGCATGGGTGACCGATAGTATGGCCTATTTCACGAAGGAAGAGGCGGAAGCGATCGGCGTCAATGTCGTGCCGATTCAAATTTTACTTGGTGATACGACGTATCAAGAGAATGCCATTACGGTCGAGCGTCTGTTTCGTGCCCTGGATGCGGACAAAAAGCTGATTGCAAAAACTTCACAACCGATCTTTGGTGAGTTCGTCGGGACATACGAACGGCTAAAAGAAGAAGGATATGACTGCGCGATTGCAGTACATTGTACGAATGGATTATCAAGTACCGTTCAAAGCTCAGCATCAGCAGCGGAAGCGGCAAGCTTCCCGGTTCATATCATCGATTCCCATACCGCGTTCGAAAACCAACAGGAATTCATTCGTTACGGAATGGAACTTGAGGCGCAGGGGAAATCGGTCGAAGAAATCGTTGCGGCGTTACAAGCATTGGCAAAAAAGACCCATTTTTATATGATCGTCGGTAATATGGAGACGATGCGTCGCGGTGGACGTGTCTCGTCAGGAGACCTGTTCCTTGCGAACTTACTCAGCATCAAACCGATCATCACGACGGATGAAGCGGGAAAAGTCGTACCGTTCAAAAAAGCACGTTCTCTTAAGAAAGCTTACATCGAGATGGTCAAACAAATCGATGAGTCGATGCGTCAACACACGTTCTATAAGAACCGGATTTATGTCGCGACGACGATGGCACCAGAAATGGCAGCGGAACTGCGTCAGCAGGTCGCAGCGAAATTCCCGGATCTGACGATTCTTGAAGGCACGTTCGGACCGGCAATTGGGACACATGCCGGAGCAGAGACGGTCGGTCTGTTCTGGATGAATGACTAAAATTACATGTAAGAGGCGATGGATTTTTCCATCGCCTCTTTTTTCAATCAAGCGGTCAAGGTGATACCGAAAAAGGCAGCGAGGATTCCGAATCCATAACTGCATATCAAGTAGAAGGCGAGTACTTTTCGGTTTCCATCTTGTAAGAGCTGTAACGTTTCAATCTTGAACGTCGAGAACGTCGTAAACGATCCGAGAAAGCCGGTACCAAGCAGTAACGTCCAGGTCGTATCAAGATGCGATCCGATGACGAGTCCGAGTAAAAACGAGCCAAATACATTAATCAGGAATGTGGCTAGTGGAAATTCATGTTTCCATATCCTCTTGATCCATTGACTGACAGCAAAACGACTGATAGCACCACAAAAAGCACCGATGGCAAGGGCGAGTAATTCCATTCACTCACGTCCTTTCGTCACGTGACGCAGTCGTCTTGTCCCAAGCGCGTAACCGAGATAAGACAGGAATAGACCGCCGAACAGGCTGACGAGTACGTAGAGGAACGCATCCGCTAGATGACGTTCGTTAAATAAGGTCACAGTCTCGACGCTGAATGTCGAAAATGTCGTGAATGAGCCGATGAAGCCCGTTCCGATGGCAGTGATCGCATATTGATGCAAGAGTTTCGTTCGAAATAAAAAATGTGTCGCATAGCCGAGCAGAAAGCTACCGATCAAGTTGATCGCAAGCGTGGGCCACGGGAAAGGACCGACTGTAAAGTCGCCAATCAGCAGTCCGAGTCCATAACGTGCAAAGGCACCGAGAATACCTGCGAGACCTACGAGTACATAGAGCATAGGAATCCTCTTTTCTGAAAAAAGTCTACGTTAAACGTACTCCTGGCTTTAAGAAAGCGTCAAGAAAAAAAGTCATCCGAGGAACTTAACGATTGAATTCATTCTGCCGATGAACAATTGTATGACTTTACTATGATGAAGGAGTTTGAACAAGATGGTATCTGCCCTCGAGCAACAAAGTACAAAGATTTTGTCCCGCCTGATTGCAACGTTGATTACGATTGCGCACCCATTGATTTTCTTATTTGCCCAAATGAATTACGTTCCGATCAGTGTGTTTTATCAATTTTTAGTCGGTGGTCTGATCTTGACGGTCGCGTTGCTTGTCGGCAACCGCCTCCTCGGACATCGTCCGAGCGGGAAATATGTTCAAGTGACATTAACGTATCTCGTCCTCGCCTTGGTTTTGACGACATTACCGTCCCCAAGTATCTGGACGATTGCTTACCTTTATTTGACGATTTCAATCGTCTATTTGATTCCGCGTCTGGTCATTCTCGCCGGAATCCTTGGATTGGTTGAAATGGCAGTATTCACAGTGCTTGGAACGATTGTCTTTACGAATACGTTCGATTTGATCGTCGCGTACGTCATTTACTTGATGATTTTCTCAGCGGCTGTCTTCGTTGCTGTTTTTGGACGGAACATCATGCTAACCGTCCGAAAAGAACAAGAACGGTCGGAAGCATACGCAACAACATCACAAATTGCCCTGAAACAAACGGCAGCAACCGCAACGGAAGTGACGACGTTCACAGAAGAAATGAGTGAAACGGTCGACGCGGCGAAGGATTCGTTCAGTCAGGTCGATTTAGCGATGCAACAGTTAGCAAGTGAAGCAGCAGGTAGCGTTCAAGCGATTCGTGAAATCCGTCAATTGAACGAACAACAAGTCAATCGGATGGAGGAAGTGACGGTATCGGTCGACCGTGCCCTCAAGCGAAGCTCCTCATCACGGACGACAGCTGAACAAAGCAGACAGACGATCGGTCTTGCTGGACAATCCCTGCACCAATTAACGACGAGCATGGATGAGTCGGTCACGTCGTTCGGACAGCTTGCTGGGCGTTTCCAGGAAATCGTCGCTATCACGTCGACTATTAATGCGATTGCGACGCAAACGAACCTGCTTAGTCTTAACGCGTCGATCGAAGCGGCTCGTGCGGGCGAGTTCGGAAAAGGTTTTACGGTCGTTGCGCAAGAAATTCGTAATCTATCATCACAGACGGCAGAAGCGTCGAAGGAAATCAATTCGATCATCGAACGTGTTGAGCAGGACGTTACGCAAACCGGAAACTCGATTCATGCGAGCACAACACTGCTACGTGAACAAGAAGAACGGATGGCAGAGAGTCAATTGGCGCTACAGACGATTGAGACGGATACAACGGAAGTCGTTGGTTCGATCCAGTCGGCGCAGACTCAGTTCGCGACGATGACAAGTAGTCTTACTGCTATCACGACAGCAACCAGTCAACTCGACACGTTCATGAATGCCTTGCTCGCGCAAAGTGAGTCATTATCAGGTCTGACACGTCATCAAGTCGGACAGATCATGGAACTGCAACAGGCGATTCATGCCTTGAACGAGACGGCGTCCACCCTTCAGCAAACGAATCGTTAACGAAACAGCTCCTCATTGATCAGTGAGGAGCTGTTGTCTATCCTCAGACTGTTTGTTGGTGGAACGGACGGGGAAGAAGATAGGGAATGATTATCGAAGGAGGAGTCAACGGATGAAAGCAGCTTACATTGAACAGTATGGTGGATCGGAACAATTTAAGATCGGAGAACTGGAAAAGCCGGTCATCGGACCAGATGATGTTTTAATTGAAGTCTATGCCGCGAGCGTAAATCCGGTCGACTGGAAGTTACGAGAGGGGTACTTGCGTCAGATGCTGAGCTACGAAATGCCGCTCGTTATCGGTTGGGACGTTGCAGGAGTGATTCAGGAAGTCGGAGAAAACGTCTCGGATCTTCAAGTCGGGGACGCCGTCTTCAGTCGTCCAGAAATCGCTCGTCAAGGGACCTATGCGGAGTATGTCGCAGTTGATGCGCATTTAGTTGTGAAAAAACCAGAATCGCTCAGTTTCGCAGAAGCAGCGTCCCTTCCGCTCGTCTCGCATACAGCGTGGCAGGTCATGTTCGAAGTGATGGATGCGAAGCCAGGTGATCGGATCTTTATTGGTGCCGGATCAGGGGGCGTCGGAACGGTTGCGATCCAACTTGCGAAAGCGAACGGGTTGTACGTCATCACGTCAACAAGTACGAAAAATGTCGACTGGGTAAAATCGCTTGGAGCCGACGAAGTCATCGACTACAAACAAGAAAATCCAGCCGACCGTGTCCGGGACGTCGATTTTGTATTCGATACGATGGGCGGAGACAAGCAAGGGGAGCTCTATCAGATGCTGAAACCAAATGGCATGCTTGTTTCGATTTCCACACCACCCGATGAAGAGCAAGCGAAACAACACAATGCCCGTTCTGCGTATGTCTTCATGCAACCGACCGGTGAGCGTTTGCGGCATATCGCTAAAGCCGTCGAGCGAGGCGAATTGCAGCCTGTCGTCGATCGAATCTTTGATCTCGACCACATCAAGGAAGCGCACGATTATGGCGAAGAAGGGCATGCGAAAGGAAAAATCGTCATCCGGGTCAAAGGAGAATAAGGAGAGGAGGGCGCTGAAATCAGCGTTCTCTTTTATTTTTGTCAATCTTTTTATCGAACCATAAACAAAAAATAACCTGGTAAAAAAAGTGTAAAGGATAAGGGGTTGCTTCTTCCTATACTAGGGCTATCAGACGTGAGTCAGCCACATTAAAAGGAGGAAGTAACATGAAAAAAGGATTGAAGTGGGCAGGAATCATCGTAATCGGAGCAGTCATCCTTGGAAATCTAGGAGATGACGAAGAACAAGGAGCACCGGAGAAAAAAGTAGAGGTCGAACAAGAAGCAGTCAAATCAGAAGCAAAACCCGTGAAAGCAAAAGCAGCGGCGAAGCCGGTCAAGAAAACCTATGGCATCAACGATCAGGTGAAGGTCGGGAAACTGACGTATGTCGTCAATGACGTCAAGATGGTCGATTCGTTGTCGAACGTCCTCGGCGAAAAGAAAACGTCAGGACAATTCTTAGTCATCGGGTTGACGATTCTAAATGGAGACAAGGAAGAACGGTTCGTCGACAGCAACATGTTTAAAGTTAACGTCGGCGATACGGAATACTCAGCCGATACGGAGCTTGATCTTTATGCGAATGAAGACGGAATGGGCTTCTTCTTAGAGACGATCAACCCGAATATCAAGAAAACTGGCAACATCGTCTTCGAATTACCGAAACAGGTGAAAAATCCGATGCTTGAAGTCTCGTCTGGCTTTGGCTGGGCAGGTGGACAATCAAAAGAGATTCAATTGACACAGTAATGAGTGACCATAGAAGAGACTCAATAAAAGAATGACGCGTCTTTTCACGCCCTTTCCTCAGGCGAGACACAAGCCAGTTTTCCTGCTTCATTTAAGCAGGAAAGCGGGTCTTGTTTGTCTCTCACAGCGCATAAATGCGCTTTTCCTGTAGGAGTGGCGTGAAACGCGTCATTCTTTTTGTTACGAGATAAGGGTGGCAGATCATCATTCTGCCACCCTTATCTTTGTGGAAACTGATTTTTGAGTCAGCCCCTTCTTGTTACCGTCCTGATTGTTGGATCGAGAGTTCAGGCGTTAATCGATCGAGTAAAGCGAGCGTCTCTGGATGAGCGGCAAGCGTCTGGTCGAGTGCGTTCCGTTCAGTCTCTAGACACGCTAGATAACGTTGAGCCGCTTCAGCGTGCGTTGCGGGTGTCAAAACGTCATAGATTGCTTCAAGCGCAAAGCGTGGATGGTCTGGCAATGTCGTCGGAATCGTCTTTAATCCGAGTTGCGCTCGTTCAGGAACATGATGATGGAGTAATACTTTTGCGAACTTAATCAAAGCGCTACGGAGCATCTCGACTGCCCATAAGTCATTTCCCCGTGCTGCTGCTTTTTTATATTGGAACAAGAACCAGACAGCATCGATTGCTTCATCGGTCGCTTCTTGAGCAGAAAGTGTTAAGTCACATGTATCGGTAAAGTCCGTCAACTGTTCTTGTGGATCATACAAGACGCGCAATTGATCCTTGTGGTTCAGCGAATCGAGCGTCACCGTGAATAAATCGATATGTAGGAGATCATCATAGACGACGATCATTTGTGGTGCGATGATGTCGATCTCATCTTTCCAGATGATTGAACGATAAGTAGAAAGATGGGACAAACGACGCGATAAGAATTTTGTTTGACGTTCTTCCGAGACGAGACAGTACAAATCGATGTCTGAATGAACATCTTCTTCTCCCCGCCCGAAGGATCCTTTCAAGAAGATGGCTTCGACTGCAGGATCTTGTTTGAGTCGAGCAACGAGTTGCTCGATCGCATGAAGTTGATGCATAGGAACTCATTCCTTTCCAAAAACAGAAGTCTATTACGTCAGTATACGTGATAATAGACAGGTTTTTCCATGAAAAATGAGAAATCGCATCGGAATGGACTTCTCATTGTGAAGTAGACGTAAGTTTGTCTTTATTTTCGAGATGGATGACGTGTTGTTCGCCCCATGCATTGATGGCGTCAAGAACGGGGATAAGTGTCCGTCCATAGTCCGTTAGAGAATACTCAACGCGTGGCGGGACTTCCTGATAAATCTCGCGATGAACGATGTCGTTCAGTTCAAGTTCACGCAGTTGAGCCGTCAGCATTTTTTGCGTAATGTTCGGCAATTGTCGTTTCAATTCACTGAAGCGAAGCGTTCCGTGTGTGATCAAGACGAGTAAAATCGACGGCTTCCATTTTCCGGTCAAGATTTCGAGTGCTGTTTCGACCCGACAGCTTGGTGTCTCTTCCATCAGTCTTCCTCCTTCATGGTATCGTTTAGGATACTATACCACTTATTCGTGCCTACTTCCGCTTCGATCGCTTTCGCGTAATAATAGGGGTACGAGCTATTTCATTGAAGGAGGAAACACCATGTCGATTCATCCACAAATCACACTCGGTCCCGTTCGCTTGCGAATCACGGACCTCGATCGTTCGATTTCATTTTATACAACGTCACTCGGATTACGCGTGCTGACGCAAACCGATCAGTTGACGGTGCTTGGTGCACAAGATACACCACTCGTTGAACTTGAAGTCCACCCGAATGCCCGCCGTTTCCCACCGAACTCGGTTGCCGGGTTATATCATTTTGCGATTTTGCTACCGAACCGAAAAGAACTCGGCTTCGTTATCCGGAATTTGATCGAACAAGGAATCGAGATTGGTCAAGGTGACCATCTCGTCAGTGAAGCGTTTTATCTGTCGGATCCAGACGGGAACGGGATCGAGATTTATGCCGATCGTCCACGTGAGACCTGGACGTACGAAGCAAACGGAGACGTCAAGATGACGACGGATCCCGTCGATTGGCAAAGCATGCTCGTCGAAGCGGGAGAAGAAGACTGGTACGGCATGCCAAGCGATACGGTCATGGGACATGTCCATTTCCACGTCAAGACACTCGAAGCGGCGCGGGCCTTTTATGTCGACACGCTCGGCTTTGAGGTTGCGGCTGACGCTTCGCGGATGCGTGCGTTGTTCGTCGCTGCCGGCGGCTACCATCATCATATCGGTCTGAACGTCTGGTCGGGAGTCAACGCACCGACGAATCCGGAAGATGCGGTCGGACTTGTCTACTGGACGCTGCGTTATCCGGATCAAGCGACGCTTCAAGCAGCCATCGAGACATTAAAGTCTTCTGCTTATACCGTTACAGATCAAGCAGATGCTGTCTATGTTACCGATGATGCCGGAATCACTGCTCGATTGACAACGTAACCGAAAAAATCCCCTTGCGGCGAAAAATCTGCAAGGGGATTTTTTGTTTTATCGTGAAGATGATGTTGCATTGCCGTCATACCGGCTGATCAACTCATACGGTCTGACTTTATATAAGGCATGCGGGAAGTAGTGCGGATCCATCGCGTCAAGCGTCCGTAACTGGAAATGCTCCCGTTTGATGTATTCACTCAGCGAGTCACGTGTCAGCGGGAAGAAGCCGACATCCGTCGTTTCACCTTCTTGTGTCGCAAGTTCACCGCCAACCGCTTTTCCGCGGAAGCAGACACAAAGGACATGACTTGAGACATTTTGATAGATACCGGTAATCCCGTCAATCGTGACATCGACACCGGTCTCTTCTTTAACTTCCCGTTTGATCGCGTCAATAATCGACTCGTGATTTTCGACTTGTCCACCCGGCATCTCATACGTATCACCCCGGTGGAGGTTGCGGACGAGCAAGACTTCATCGGCATCGTTCGTGATGTACGCGGTCACGCTGACGATCGCGCGAGGGGGAGCATACGTACCAGTCGACGTCATGAAATCTTCATAGGATTTGATATAGAGGTTTTTGCCGAGGCGCGCGCGCTTCTTCATCGCTTCGCGACGTAAGGCACTGTTGCGGACATCACGATCGACTTGTTCGTAATGTTCACGGTCGCGGTATTCCCAGATAGCGATGACTTCATCTTCTGCCTCCGTCACCCAGCGCCCAACAAGACGGGCACCATGACTGACTTGAAGCGGGTACAAATAGGTATGGAAAAACTCAGTGAATTCTTCTAGGCGTTCGGGACGAATCGTATAGGTCTTCCGGCGATGTAGCATGGAAATTCCTCCTATCAGATGAGCGTTCAGATGTACGCTACACCCCTTCTCGAATGGATGGAGGAAACCCTTTTTTCTCGATGTGGGAAAAGGATTTTTTATGAAAAGGGGCTGAATCCATTCATATGACGTAACAGGCTTTCCGAAATCGATGACGATTTATTTTGCTCAAAAAAGTACAGCTAAAGAAGAACTTAAGAAATGGATAGGGCTCAACTTCAGAAAAATCGGGGATACTGAAAATAGAGAGAAATAGAAAGTAGGGATACGTGATGGATATCATGGCACTCGTCCGCCTGGCTGGCGGAATCATGTTCACCCCATTGTCGGACGATGTCTTGATGATGAGTTTTGCAGCACTTCGATTACGAGAGGGGATGTACCCGGTCGTCATCTGGCTGACCGCTTGGCCGATCTTCTTCATCGCCTTTACGTGGTTTTATCTACTTGCTCGGTTCTTCCGTGAGATTCCGCTCGTCAAACGCTGGATGAAATCACGTTTCTTAGAACGAGCAGAAACGATCATTGAACGACGGGGATTATGGGCAATCGGACTATCGTTCTTCTTACCCGGCGTCAGACACCCGATTCATTATGTCGCCGGACTCCTCGGTTATCCGTTACCGCGCTATTTAGTAATGACATTCTTAGCAGCAGGCGTGTATACAGGACTCTGGACTTTTTTGATCGTCCGGATCGGAGAAGCCGTGACGTTGTCGGAGCTATGGAACTGGCTCCAGGTGAATCCAGGGATCGTCGGCTCTGTCGTGATCATTGTGATCGGTATTGCCGTCATCGGTATCGTGCATCATCGCCGTCAAAAGGATGCGGTAGAAGAGAGTTCTTCGATTTAAACGATAGGTACTACGTGAGCGAATCCATTGCTGGATTCGCTTTTTTGATGAAGTTTGATTTTATGAATATAGATAGTTTTTTGAAATAAGAAGTAACCTGCAAAAAAAGTGAAATCATTGTCAAAAAATGACGCACATCACTTCTTAAAAGCTACCTGATTTACACACTGGATTGGCAATTTATCGTCACAGGTAGTTATCTGAAACTGGATTGTAAACTCTTATACTAAGAGGTGTTCACAGAGTGGACATATTTAACTGGGGTCAAGGGGGATCACGATGAAAGAAGAACAACAAGCCAAAAGAAAGCGGCAGAGCTGGTATCAATCGATGTGGCGGTGGCATTTTTATGCAGGAATTATTTTTGCACCCATCTTTATTATTTTAGCTGTCACAGGATCGATTTATCTCTTTAAACCGCAAATTGAAGATGCCTTATATGGTGATATGATTTTCACACAAGAAACAGGTAAACCCGTCACGCTTGAGAAACAGATGGATGCGGTCAAGGATGCGTATCCGAAAGCGACGATCACGTCGATCGGTCAATTCGAAGACGCGGACCGGACGACACGGATGGGAATTCAAGTTGGGGAAAAAGCTGGATACGCCTATGTTGATCCGTACACAGCAGAAGTGACGGGACAACGGATGGGAGATGGACCTCTTGGCTTCATCAAGACGATTCACGGAGAACTGTTCGCGGGGAAAGTCGGGAACCTGCTTGTTGAACTGGCAGCTAGCTGGGCGATTATCTTATTGATCACAGGTACATATCTATTTTGGCCGCGTGGGGAACAAGGGAGCTTTAAACGCGTGTTTCTCCCTTCATTCAAGAAGTCGAAAGGATCACGTAACTTCTGGAAGGGACTGCATGGATCAGTTGCTGTCTGGTCAACGATTGGTCTTCTGATCATCATCGGTTCTGGACTAGCTTGGTCTGGTGTAGCAGGTGAATGGATCAACACGGCTGCGACGAAAACGAACTCGAACTTCCCGCAGTATGCATTTGGTCCAGATGAGACGATGCAATCGCAAATCGTCACGAAGGATATCGCACAAGATATTCCATGGGCAACACAAAACGATGTCGTCCCGACTTCTGGACCGGCAAAACCGATCTCGTTGTCAGTGACGGACATCGCAACACAAGCAAAACAACTTGGTATGGAGCGTCCTTACCAAATCAGCTTGCCACAAGGAGAACAAGGGGTTTACACACTCTCTTCCTTACATAGTGAGCCGCTGAAGGAAAAAACGATGAACGTCGATCAGTACTCAGGCAATGTCTTGTCGAACGTCACGTTTGCCGATTATGGCTTCATGGCAAAAGCCATCTCGATGGGAATCGGGTTCCACGAAGGACGTCTTTTCGGTCTATTGAATCAACTCGTTGGACTCGCACTATGTCTCGGTTTGATCTTCATCGTTGTTAGTTCGTTCGTTTTATGGTGGAAACGCCGGAATGGTGCGGGTCAATTATCGGCACCAAAACGTGCCGTCGACCAGCGTGTCAAACGAATCGTCGCACTGCTTATCGTCCTGATCAGTCTGACGATGCCACTCGCAGCGCTTTCCGTCTTTGCGATCTTGATTCTTGATTTCATTCTGTTCCGTCGCCGGACAGGGGAAGAGGAGGTGGCGGCATGAGACGAATCGTTACGACGGTCATAATCGGGAGTGCCGTGTTATTAGCGGGCTGTCAGTTCGAGACGAAAGCGGCTCCGGTCGCGATGAAAGTCGGATTGTATGCGCCGGAAAAAATGGAGGAACCTGCTAATACGACGGTGTCTGTCGAGATCGAACATCCTGATAATGTCGATGAAGTTCATGTTCAGGTGACACCATACGGCAGTGAGGAAACGGAAACATTCGAGACGACACATCGGAAAGGGCACTATGTCAGTAGTATCCCGTTCAAGCAGGCGGGGATCTATGTCGTCAACGGCATGGTGCACTCAGGTCAAGCCGTTTATACGCCAAAAACGCTCGTTCGCGTCGGCAAGGTATCTGACGCGGATTTCAAAGACGCACAAGCAAGTTTTCAGTCGAACGTGTCGACAAGTGGTGGACACGGACATCATCATTAATCATGTAAAGGTGAGCGAGCGATGAGCGATCTCACTTTCATGATGTCATATGAATATTTTAGAGAACCGAGGTAATGTCATGAATCAACCGCAAACGATGACGGAAGAGAAACAAGTCACGACGTCATCTAACAAAGTGTATCGGACGATTTGGCGGTGGCACTTTTATCTAAACTAGGCGAGAATACTCCCACTTCTAAACGATGAGGATGAAGCCTCAGTAAAAGTGCGAGATGAATCTCCAACCTCCCTTTCGGGTATATCATCTGGAAAGGAGGTACACATCATGTTGAAGCATCGTGCGTACAAGTTCAGACTATACCCGACGAAAGAGCAGAAAATCATGATTTCTAAGACGATCGGCTGTTCGCGCTTCGTCTTCAACTATTTCTTATCGAAGTGGGAAGAGACTTACAAAGAGACCGGAAAAGGGCTTTCTTACGGCTCTTGTTCGAAAGAACTTCCGTTGTTAAAACAAGAGTTTGACTGGTTGAAAGAAATTGATAGTACGTCCGTACAAACGAGCATCAAACATCTGGCAGATGCATATGACCGTTTCTTCAAGAAGCAGAACGAACGACCACGCTTCAAGTCGAAGCGCAACCCTGTCCAATCCTATAAGACGAACATCCAAGGTAAGTCTCAACTTCCGGAAGTCTCGATTGTAGGCAACATGCTTAAACTCCCAAAGCTGAAGTGGGTCCGTTTCGCAAACTCGAAGCAGGTAGAAGGACGAATCTTGAACGCCACAATCCGACGTAACGCTTCAGGAAAATACTTCGTCTCCCTGCTCGTTGAACAGGACATCCATGAACTGCCGAAGACGGGTTCATCCATCGGCGTCGATGTCGGGTTGAAGAACTTTGCCATCCTGTCGGACGGCATGATCTACCAAAACGCCCGTTACTTCCGAACGCTGGAGAAAAAGCTGGCACGCGAGCAATGCAAGCTCTCTCGACGTCAGCGCATCGCCTTGGCTAAGAAAGTTAAGCTGTCCGAGGCAAGGAACTACCAGAAGCAGAAACGAAAGGTCGCCCGCATCCATGAAAAGATCGCCAACAAGCGCACCGACTTCCTGCACAAGGTATCCACCGAGATCGTCAAAAACCACGACGTTATCGGAATCGAGACCTTGCAGGTGAAAAACATGCAGAAGAACCGCAGGTTGAGCAAGTCCATCTCCGAGGTCAGTTGGTCAGCGTTCTTCCGCATGCTGGAGTATAAGGCAGGATGGTACGGAAAGACTGTCGTGAAGGTTGGGAAGACCTTCGCATCTAGCCAACTGTGCTCGAGTTGCGGTCATCAACACAAAGACGTGAAACATCTTGCCTTGCGTGAATGGACATGCCCGAGTTGTGGTGTCCACCACGACCGTGATGTGAACGCAGGACTGAATCTTAAACAAGAAGCCGAACGTATCCTAGCTTCTTCAACCGTCGGGACGACGGGGTTAGCCTGATCAAGTTTCGACCAATAGGTCGGATCACTCAGGAATTCACCACCTCTAATCAAAGCGAAGGTGAGGGGAGTTCAAGCTGGTATCATTTTTGCACCGTTCCTCGTTATGCTTGTCGTGACAGGATCGATCTATCTATTTAAGTCACGAATCGAAAACGTCCTGTATCAATCGTATATGAAGTCATACCGAAAGCAGATCGTATCACTGCGACAGAACAGTGTGTCGTATCTAAACCATTATCGATCAAAATGAATGTCCCGACAGACGTACAACCGGACGCGAAGAAAAAGCAGACGTTCGAAGCGACGGTCTGGTGTGAAGCCAAACCGCTTCAAAAAGTCGATTATGTTCACTTCGAAATCTGGAAAGCGGACGGAACAGTCCGCTATAGTATGGAACCGGCAGAGGAGACAAAGCCAGGTGTCTATACGATTGCGAAGGCACTACCGAAATCCGGTTTGTATTATGTCAAAGCGCATGCAAGCAGTGAAGGTACGATGATCATGCCAACACGGCAGTTCATCGTCGGTGAGTTATTGAAAGAAGATTTAAAAATCTTACAAGGTGGAGCAAAACCAGCTGGCGGAAGTAGCGGTCATCATCATTGATAGAGGCATCAAAAAGAGGCTGGGACATAACTAGCTGAATTTAACGAGAAGAAGGAATTGCCATCACTCAGGATGTGCAATTCCTTCTTTTTTCATTGTCTCGCGTCAAGTTGCCCTTCGGGCAACGCTTTGGATGAGCCATTTTCTTAAATTTACGGCCATGAGGATGAAGCCGAGCTCACGCTTCACCTTCGCTTTTCCTT
>NZ_JAUZUW010000008.1:0-146619 GCF_031844245.1 Exiguobacterium sp. BRG2 | reverse complement strand
GTATGTAAAAATAAAAGACCGTTTAAAAATTCCAATGCATATATTATGACTTCCTTTAAAGTTAATGATTCTTTGTCACATTTTGTTTTGAGCGAACCATTTTTACAATACGGTAATGTCATGTAAATATATTCATCGTCCATTCCAGCATATTTAACAGGCAAAATGTTAGGACTCTTACATTCATTCATTATTTGTGTCTCTAAAAAGTATTCATTTATTTCTGATTCACTAAATGAACTTTTCATAACACCTTTTAGTACTATTAATTCGTTTAATTGAGTATCGTTTGCTAGCCAAACTCTAGAGTTCCTGCCTTCTTCATCTCCTATTTCTTTAATAGTCTCCAAATTAACAAGCATGTTTACAGATTTGTTTACTATCATTTCATTCATTTAAAAGCCTCCATAGTACAAAAAAGTACAACTAAAGCTTCTCTATCCTCTTTAGTTAAGGTCGACCAATCTTCGAATAATTCTTGAAGTCTATCAGGTGTATTTTTATTGTCAATCCATTCTTTTAATTCTTGATTTTTTAAATTTAAAATAGAACTCATACCTGCTAGACGCAAAGTTCTATAATGTTCTATAGTGCTATTAGAAAAAAATTCTTGAATAACAGCTTCGATGTATACTCTATCTAGACTTTGTGTTTTACTATTCGTCTCAGCTAAGCGAATTCCTGCAAATACAATTTGTTGCTGGGTAATAATTGATTCAAAAACATTTCTTATATAAGAGAGTTTTTTAGGAGTTTCAAGTATCTGTGGAACAATTACGCTATCTAAAGAATAAACAAATCGATCTTCAAGTTTTTCTCCTATAGCATAAAATATTTTACTTGGAGAAACACGGATAGAAATATACTTCATTTTTTATCCCTCTATTCAATCTATTAATTTATATAGGCATTTATCATTAGTTCATCATCATATATAATGCATAATAAATTTTTGTACCTACTCGTTTCTTCGTAAACTTTCCATCTTATAGGTTCTCTTGGAATAGTTTCTGGTCCATATTCATTTGATAAAACAACTAAAGCATTCTCAAGTTCTACTATCGTTCCAAAAACTGCACTAGCCCCGTCAATTATTTTTCCTTTCCAATTTTGAAATCTACTTTCTTTATAAGACTTTACTAACTTTTGATTCCGATCTACCTTTATTGATATTTCTTGGAGAATATTATCCTCTAAGACTCTATATATTTTATTTCTATATGTCCAACTGACACTAGCTACACTATCATTAGAATTACGAAATTTATGGTAAATGTTTTCTTTATTTTTTTTATTGATATTAAAAAGAAAGTCTTGTTCTTTGAACGATGTATTATAAATGTAGTCTCCTACCCACTCGGCTTTGTTAGAATGAAAATCACTTATTTTAATTACTCTATCACTCAAATTATCATATATACCTTTATACTTTTCCTCCAATTGAAATCCAAATATGCCCTCATCACCAGCGGAAAGAGATACTTTTCCGTATTTACCTATATCAGTAAAATAGAATGAGGATTCATGAATTTTTTTTATAGAATTAATATTTTTTAAATCAGAAAGATATAGTCCTTCATCCGTATTGAAAATAATTTTATTTGCATAGGAATTTATACTAATTGCTAGTTCTCCAGTTTTAATATCACTTTTTTTAATTAAAAAACGACTCATTTGTTCTTTATTCAAAACAATATTCTGTACGTTTTTTTTGTTGGTAAAATTCAATTTTTCTAATTTTGATGTATTGATATATTTATGCATTCCGATATCAAAATTAGAATCATTAGAATATTCATAATGTATTACTTGATATAAAATTTTATTCCAATTGTATATTTCTAAAGTCCCATCATATCCCCACAAGTATAACAAGTCATACTTGAGTAAATAATCCCAATATTCTCCCTTTATCCTTAAAGATATAATTTTTTTCATAGGTAACAAATTTTCCCTCTTAAAATTTTACTCATTTGAGGTTTTGTTATATCTCTATTTTCAACCCATTTTGTCAATATAGATGCTTTTGGTCTATCATTTAGTGAATTGCGATAATCTACTGGAAAACCATGCCACTTTGAATTTTTCGAACTATCAACAAATTTAGCTATTTTAACTTGTTCAGATTTAGGTGGTTGACTTTTACCTAAATATTCATTAGAGGACCTTACTTTATGTAAAGACCAACCGCTATATGTATCGCAAATCCAGTTATTATCATACATTAACTGAAAGCAATTTAATTCATCTACTTCACTTATTGTCCATAAAGATTTGTCTGAGTTCTGTAATGATCTATGTTGATTAGTATATATATATATACAATTCTTGTATTTTACTTCTTTGTGAATATTGTGCACTTTCATTCCCCTTTACTTTAATTCCATTTTTTACAAAATATAAAAATAGTTTATTTATTTGTTTCAATTCCAATATTATCATAAATTAACTTTTGATGCTTTTTCTTCATTGAATCAAACTCAAGAAAAGTGTCACGCCTAACCGGCGCGACACTTTTCTTGAAATTCACTGATTTCGTCATATGGAGACAGTGGGAGTCAAATTACATACTTTTTAGTACTTTGCATATAGACAATTTCAATAATACTATTTATTTTGACTACACATTTGACTACATTTAGATGAACCCTATTGAACTTAAATGAATACCTAAATAAAAAAACCCCTTATTATCAAGGGGTTTAGTGCTCAATGAAATCAATTGATTTCAGGGTATGGAGACGGTGGGAGTCGAACCCACGTCCGAAGGCATCGTATACTTAAGCTTCTACGTGTGTAGTCAATTTATTGGGATCTCGTCGTCAGGCTGCCAATTGACAGGCGTCCGTCCGACCAGTCTGATTCCATCTCTTCTCTTTCCCTCCAGACGGAAGGGTCCAAGCGTAGCCTGTTTAAAGTGAGACCCTAGAAATCAGCCGACCAGGCGACAGCTGCTAGGATCCGCAGTTGCTATTACGCTGCTGCGAGTTGTGTGTTAGTTTTGCCAGTTATGGCTGGTGCGTTTTAACGAGGCCGACCCCTCGACACGCCACAGAAGACCGAACTACCCCCGTCGAATCCGTAACGTCCCCAAGATATAAAATTGGGGCTTTCCGAATACTAATATTCTAGCAGAAAAGTGTTACGGGTTCAATACTTTTGCTTATCGCGTAGTGCCCGCTCGATATCACGCTTCGCATCCTTCTTCTTCAGGTCGTCACGTTTATCGAATTTCTTCTTCCCGCGTCCAAGTCCGATCAAGCATTTCGCGTAGCCGTTCTTGATGTAAACTTTGAGCGGTACAATCGTGTAGCCGTCCCGTGAGACCGCCCCGATCAAGTTCGCGATCTGTTTCTTGTGCAGCAACAGTTTTCGTGGACGGAGCTGTTCATGGTTATACCGGTTCCCCTGTTCGAAGTGGGCGATGTTCGAGTTCCAGAGAATCGCTTCTCCCCCGTCGAACCGGACGAACGCGTCCCCGATACTGATTTTTCCTTTACGGACCGACTTAATTTCCGTTCCCGTCAAGACGAGACCGGCTTCAATCGTATCCTCGATCGCATAATCGAACGAGGCCCGTTTGTTGTTCGCTAAGACTTTCGAATCTGTTCCCTTTGGCATGTTCGTTCACCACATTTCCGATGCGGAAGCGCTTATTTGCGCTTCCGTTTCTTATTCGAGACCGCCTTATGGAATGGCGGTTTATCCTTCTTATTCTTTAACGAGAATCCTTTTCCCTTGCTTTGGTCGCTCTTACCTGACCGTTTTTTGCCACGACGATCGTCCTTCTTCTTGTCATCGCGTTTTTGTCCCGGACGTCCACCGCTTGAGCGGATCGTCTTCGACTCGAACCGTTTCTTCGGTTGTCGCTCTGGCATCCCAACGACGCTGAAGTCAATCGTCCGTTCATCGATGTTGACGTTCGTGACCTTGATCTCGACGACATCGCCAATCCGGAACTGTTGCTTCGTCCGCTCACCGATTAGCTGATAGTTCGCTTCATCGTAACGGTAGAAGTCATCCGTCATCGCTTGAATGTGGACGAGTCCTTCGATCGTGTTCGGCAATTCGACGAACATCCCGAAGTTCGTCACACCACTGACGACACCTTCGAACGTCTCGCCAATGTGTTGCTCCATATACTCGGCTTTCTTCAACGCGTTCGTTTCCCGCTCCGCATCAACGGCGCGACGCTCGCGTTTTGACGAGTGATCAGCGATCTCAGGTAAGATTTCCGAGTAACGGTCTTGCGTCTTCTGTGACTTATCGTTGTAGATGACATATTCACGCAACAGACGGTGAACCATTAAGTCTGGGTAACGACGAATCGGTGACGTGAAGTGCGTGTAGTAGTCCGTCGACAGACCGAAGTGGCCAATCGGTTCGATGTCGTATTTCGCTTGTTGGAGCGAACGGAGCATGACCGTACTGACGACTGCTTCTTCCGGCTCGCCTTCGACGGCGTTGAGGATCGATTGCAACGTTTTCGGTGCAACTGACTCACCCTTGCGTTCGACGTTGATCCCGAAGTTACCGATGAACTTGAAGAACGTATCGAGACGTTCTGCTTTTGGCTCATCGTGGATCCGGTACATGAACGGTAGTTTTTGACGCTGAATGTGCTCCGCGACCGTTTCGTTCGCTGCAAGCATGAACTCTTCGATCAGCTTCTCAGCAACTGACCGTTCCCGAAGGATGATCTCACTCGTCTTACCTTCTTCGTTGACGAGAACCT
This sequence comes from Exiguobacterium sp. BRG2, assembly GCF_031844245.1. Classification (NCBI taxonomy): domain Bacteria; kingdom Bacillati; phylum Bacillota; class Bacilli; order Caryophanales; genus Exiguobacterium; species Exiguobacterium sp. BRG2. The sequence goes on along the minus strand of NZ_JAUZUW010000008.1, from coordinate 141,884 downwards.
TCGCTTCTGGGAAGTCGAAGTTGATCGCCCCACGACGTGAGCGGCGTTCGCGCAGGATTGCTGCGAGTTCTGCCATCTTGTCGAAGTACTCGACGAGATCTTGGTACTTCGCGATCACTTCTTCGTCTTCACGTTCGATGATTTTCCGGACATCCGTATACGTCATCCGTTCCGTCGTCTTGATGACACTCTGGAAGATCTCATGGTTGACGACAACACCGTTCGCATCGATTTCCATGATACAGCTGAGCGTCAGACGATCGACGTGCGGGTTGAGCGAGCAGATCCCGTTCGATAGACGGTGCGGAATCATCGGGATGACGCGGTCGACGAGATAAACACTCGTTCCGCGCTCACGCGCTTCTTCGTCGAGTGCTGAATCTTCTTTGACGTAATGCGAGACGTCGGCGATGTGGACACCAAGCTCGAAGTTACCGTTCGCTAACTTTTTGACGTGAACCGCATCATCGAGGTCTTTTGCGTCTGCCCCGTCAATCGTCACCGTCAATTCGTTCCGTAGATCAACGCGTCCGACTAAGTCTTTCTCATCGATCTGATCCGGTACAGCATTCGCCTCAGCAATCGCTTCCGGTGAGAAGTCGACATTGATGCCGTGCTTATGGACGATCGACAAGATGTCGACGCCTGGGTCATTCTTGTGACCGATGATTTTCAAGACTTTTGCCGTTCCGGCGTAGCGACCGTCAGGATACTTCGTGATCCGGGCGAGGACTTTATGACCATCGACGGCACCAAGTGTATCGTCGTTCGCGACGACCGGTAAGAACGTCAGCTTCGTATCATCCGGTTCGATGTAAGCGATCGATTCAATTCGTCCTTTTGGACTGACGAACGTTCCCACGAAATCAGCTGGTCCGCGTGAGAGAATCTTGAGCAGCTTCCCTTCACGACGGTCGCCACCGTTTGACTCGGCAAACACTTTGACGAGGACACGGTCGCCGTTATAGACGTTCTTCAGTTCCGGTGCCGGCAAGAAGATGTCGCCTTCTGAGCCGTCTTCCGGTGAGACGAAACCGAACCCGCGCTGGTGGACGGAAATCTTCCCTGCGACTTGACCGATCTGCGCAAGCGTTCCGTACTTGTTCGAGCGTGTCCGGGCGATCAATGCTTCGTCTTCCATCGCGTTCAGCGTCCGGATCAATTCCTTGAATGCTTCCGTATCCGCTAGTTCTAGTTTTTTCGTTAATTGATCAATCGACAACGGACGTTCTTCCGTCGTGATGACCGTTAGTATTTGTTCACGTAATTCCAACGTGACACCTCCAGTTACTTGCTCCAGTTCAATGACTCCAGGAAGTCCAAGATGTCAGAGTGGAGCTGGTCTTTTTCTTTGTCGAGCGTAATGACGTGACCTGAGTTCTCATACCAGATCAGCTCTTTTTGGAAGGCACTGACTCCATCATGGATGATGTTTGCAGAGTCGGTGTTGATCATGTGATCATTGCGCGCTTGGACGACGAGCGTCGGTGCGTAGACGTCCTCAAGCGAATCGCGTGTCTCGCGCAACAGTTCCTGTAAGTCCTTCAAGGTCGGCATCGGTTCGAAGGACGCCATCTCGTGGTCAATCTCTTCTTGTGATTTGCCTTCTCGCTTCTTGAATTCTCGTGCGTACTCGGTGACTCCTGCATACATGACTTCTTCACTTTTGATGTAGGCGGGTGCACACATCGGGATGACCGCTTTGACCGGACGATTCATCGATAACTTCAGCGACATGACACCACCGAGCGACAGTCCACAAACGGCGATTTCGTCATAGCCTTTATCGACGAGTTCCTGATATCCGGCAAGGACATCCTGCCACCAGTCGGCTGGCCCGGTCTTCGTCAGCTCTTCGGGTGGGGCAGCGTGCCCTTTATATTGTGGTGCAAGGGACGTATAGCCTTGTTTTTGCAAGTAGCGACCGAGGATGCGGACATCCGCGCTCGATCCAGTGAATCCATGTAATAGTAAAACGGCACGTGGGCCGGCTTCGAAAAAGAATGGTTTCGGTAAAGTGATTTTCATAAAATGATTCCCCCTCTAACTCTATACCCCATATCCGGAAAAAATGAATATCGAGAAATACAAAAAACGACAGCGCGATCATACGGCTGTCGTTTCAATGCTCACTTATAAAAAGCGACGAGTAACGCCAAGATGAAGAGTAATGCTCCTAAGATAGACGCCACACGATTTAGGACCGCATCCAAGCCACGAGCTTTTTGGCGACCAAATAATTGTTCTGCTCCACCCGTCAATGCTCCGAGTCCGGTCGTACGACCTGACATCAATAGAACGACGATGATGAGAAGAACGGAAACGACGATGAGGCCGACAAGAGCCACGTTATGAATGATCATCGATGATCCTCCTTCAGTAATATACGCTTCTTTCATTATAGAGAAAAACAAGTACGGGAACAAGGAATAGATTTAGGAACTTTTTCCTGCCTGTTCCACCTGACGAAAAGAGACACCTGAATCGTCGACTCAGGTGTCCTGTCTTCTTATTGTTTGATCAATTCGAGATCGACTGGGATGTTCTTCTCGACTGTTTCACCTTTGAGGTGCTTGATTGCTGTCTCGACACCCATCTTCCCGATCTCAGTCGGTTTTTGAGCGATCGTTCCTGCCATTTTTCCGTCTTTGACGGCTTTGACGGCATCATCCGTCGCATCGAAGCCGATGACTTTCACATCGTTGAGACCCGCTGCTTTTAACGCTTCGACCGCACCGAGTGCCATCTCATCATTGTGAGCGAAGACGGCTTTGATGTCTTTGTTATTTTGGAGGATGTTTTCCATGACCGACAAGCCTTTTGCCCGGTCAAAGTTTGCTGCTTGTTTTGCGACGACGTCAAGTTTACCGTCGACTGCTTCATGGAACCCTTTACCACGGTCACGAGTTGCGGATGCTCCTGGAATCCCTTCGAGCTCTACGATTTTTGCTTTATCGCCAACGAGTTCGATCATGTACTCACCTGCTTGTTTCCCACCCGCGACGTTATCTGACGCGATGTGTGCGACGACGTCGCCTGCTTCTGCATTCCGGTCAACTGTGATGACGGGGATGTTCGCATCGTTCGCTGTTTGGACGGCTGCACCAACTGCTGCTGAATCTGTTGGGTTGATCAAGATGAGATCGACTTTCTTTTGAACCATGTCTTCGATATCGCTTGCTTGTTTTGCCGCATCATCTTGTGCATCTGCGACTTGAAGTGTTGCGCCTTGTGCTTTGGTTTCTTGTTCTGCTCCTTCTTTTAACGAGACAAAGAATGGGTTGTTGAGGGTTGAAATCGAAAGACCAATCTTAAAGTCCTTCGTCTTTTTCTTCGTTTCGTTGCTGCTGCCCGGCTGGTCCATCGAGCTGTGGCGAACCGAGAGCGACTTCAAGTATCCTTCCGCGAAATCGCGTTCTGCCTGATCCTTGATGACACCGGATCTCGATAACGATCGAATCGTCGGTAGCGAGATGTTCTCACGCAGTGAAAAGTCGAGGAACAATCCTTCGCCTTTACGATCTTCGGTCAAAAAGCCGATTCCTTGGCGAATCGCATCGTATGGTGTCTTAATTTTCAGCGACTGTCCGTTCAGTTCGATCGTCCCTTCTTTCAGGCGATCGACACCGAACAATCCTCGCATGACTTCCGTCCGCCCGGCGCCCATCAAACCCGAGAAGCCGATGATTTCGCCTGCCTTGACGGAGAATGAGACATCGTTGAAGCGTTTCCCGCTCGCCTGTTTGACTTCGAGAACGGTCGCGCCGATCGACACATCACGGTCCGGATACCTTTCGCCCATCTCACGACCGACCATCTCTCGGACGATCTGTTCGAACGATGTCTCGGGAATCGCGTGCGTCGAGACGGAGATCCCGTCCCGTAAGACCGTGATTCGGTCACAAAGCTCGAAGATTTCCTCCATCCGGTGTGAGATATAGACGATTGAGACACCTTGGTTGCGCAGTGCCGTCGCGACGCTGAACAAGGCCCGAATTTCCCGCTCCGTCAGTGCGGCTGTCGGTTCATCCATGATGATGACCTTCGCGTCCGTCATCAAAGCTTTTGCGATCTCAATCATCTGTTGCTGACCGACCGACAACGTCCGAGCGAGTTGATCGACATCCATGAAGACATTCAATTCGGCGAGTTCACGTTCTGCCTGGCGTTTCATCTCTCCTTGCTTGAGAATCCCGAAGCGTGACTTTAACTCCCGTCCGAGGAACAAGTTTTCCGTCACCGTTAAATCCGGGAGGATGTTCAGTTCCTGGTGGATGAAGGCAATTCCCGCTTCTTCGGCAAGCTTCGGATTCTTATATTCGACGTCCTGTCCATCGACGCGGATCGTCCCTGCGTCCGCTTTATGAACACCGGTCAAAATCTTCATCAGTGTCGATTTCCCGGCACCGTTCTCTCCCATCAAGGCGTGGATCTCACCCGCAGCGAGTTCGAAGTCGACACCTTTCAGGACGGGAACGGGACCGAATGCTTTTTTGATACCTGTCATCTCGATACGCATCGCATGACCCCCTTAAAAGATTACGCCGGAATGGAAGATGACATTTGCGTACGGTGTCGCTTCTCCGGTCCGGATGATGACCTTCGCCTGCTGTGTCTGTTTCTTGAACTCCTCATGCGAAACGAACGTCGTCTCGATCTGCATGGCTTCGAGTTGCTCGAGGACATCCGGATTCGCTTCTTTGATCTCTGTCGCCAGTGTCAGCTGTTCAATCGCCATGTCACCGGCGACGACACGGACGACGTCGAGGAATGACGGTGTGCCGAGTTCCAGTGCTAAATCGATTCGGGCGACTCCGTTTGGAATCGGTAAGCCGCAATCGGCGATGACGATCGTATCGGTATGACCGAGATCTGTCAGGACCTTGCTGATATGACTGTTTAAGATACCGTGTTTCTTCATGCGTCTCCCTCCATCTGTTCCCGTGTTGGCATGCCGCCTTGAGCGCCAAGCGCGCGAATCGATAAGCCGGCTGCCCGGTTCGCGAAACGAATTGCCTCGACGAGCGTTTGTCCTTCCGTTAACGCAACGGCTAAGGCACCGTTGAACGTATCCCCTGCTCCTGTCGTATCAACGACGGTCGTCTCGATCGCTGGAATCGTCACGATCGACTCACCGTCGTAGAAGCGTGCCCCGCGACTGCCTTCGGTCACGATCAATTTATTCGGATATTCCATCAGCCAATGTTCGATCGGCTGGTCTTGTCCGAAGATCAAGCCACATTCATGTTCGTTTGGTGTTAAGTACGTCACGTGTTCAATCAATTCCGGACTGAGTGACATCGCGGGTGCCGGATTCAAGACGACTGGTATGCCTGCTGCATATGCTTCGCGAGCCACGGTCTCGACCGTTTCGATTGGAATTTCGAGCTGAAGTAAGATGATTTCACTGTCTGCGAGAATCGGTGCGAGTGCATCATCCGCAAATTGCACATGTTGATTGGCAGACTGAACGACGACGATCGAGTTGTCGCCTTCAGCGAGCGTGATGTGTGCCGTCCCGGTCCGTTCGCTTTCAATCGTTTGCAAGTGCGTCGTCTGCACTCCTTGCGTTTTAAAGTTTTCGCGGATCGCTTCACCGTTCGCGTCACTGCCGACGCAACCGATCATTTCGACGGTACTGCCGAGACGCGCGACTGCGACCGCTTGGTTCGCACCCTTTCCACCCGGTACGGTATGAAAGGCATCCCCGATGACCGTTTCGCCTGCGCCTGGGCGGCGTTTACTTTCGACGACGAGATCCATCGAGATACTGCCGATGACACTGATTTGTTTCATGCTTCCTCATCCTTCCGTTTCGTCGTTTCCCGTTCGATGATCTCAACTGTCAACTCATGATGAACGGCGGCAATCGGTGTGCCTTCAATCCGCTGAATCAAAAGTTTCGCCGCCAGTTCTCCCATTTGATAGATCGGCTGCGCAATCGTCGTCAACGGTGGTGAAATCATTTGTCCGAGTTCGATGCCGTCATAGCCGATCACTTGTAGCTCGTCCGGAATCGTAATTCCGCGTTCCGCAGCGACTTGCACCGTTGCTGCAGCGATGACATCACTCGCAGCAAAAATGCCGTTGCAATGATAGTGATCAAAGAGATAGTTCGCGGCATCGAGCGCTCCTTGAAAGTGGAACGGTGACTCGATGCTTGCGACGAGATGGGTTCCGGCGACTTCCTCAAAGCCGTCCCGGCGTTTCTTGATCGTCGGGAGTTTCGAGGGGCCGCTGATGACTGCCAGTTCCGTCGCACCAGAAGCAAGTAAGAACGAAGCTGCCTTTTTCCCGCCTTCGTATCCGTTTGACGTCACCGTCGGAATCGCTCCTTGTAACACACGGTCTAACGCTACGACCGGCACTTCGAGTTCTTCATAGTTCGGATTGTTTGAGTAGTTCGTTGTGATGATCAATCCGTCGACATGCATCGCCTCGAGTGACTTGATATATTCGCGTTCTTTCTGAAACTGTTCGTCTGTGTTACACAAAATGACCTGAAAACCATGTTGATGTGCCATATCTTCCACAGCTCGTGCGAGTTGTGGGAAGAACGGGTTCGTGATGTCTGGAACGATCAATCCGATCAGTCCGGACCGTTTTTGGAACAACGATCGCGCGACTCGGTTCGGTCGATAGTCCAATTGTTTGATTGCCTGAAGCACCGCCTTACGCGATTTCTCACTGACATAACCCTTTTCGTTCATGACGCGTGAGACCGTCGCGACGGAGACATGGGCCGCTTTCGCTACTTCCCGGATGGTCGACATGTTTCGCCACCTCTTTCTTTTGATAACGCTTACAAGAATCATCATATTGTGTAACCGGTTACACATCAATCTTTTTTATCTAAAATATATTTTATTTTTTTTCGAGCTCTTGAATTGAAACATAAAAAAGAAGCCTGACACGGCGTCAGACTTACGGTAATTCCGTATAATCATGCATTTGAACGTTCTGAATCATCCTTAAATAAAGACGATCAGCGAGAGACCAATCAGAATATTAATGAATCCTAATCCATCCGTCGCTTTCGTGTACAACGACGGTTTATCTTTTTTTGCGCTATCGTTTAGATACATCAATGTCACGGCAATAACAGTCGTGATGCCCAGAGGTGCATTCAAAAAACTATCGGAATACGTAAATAAGTTGTTCGTAATGTAGAGACTATTTAAGACAGATAAACCAAACAACATTTTATGCATGAAACTCACTCCTATAATCAACGGGATCTTACGAAATTAACTAAGATCTAATTTCGCTCTCCCTCTATTATAGAATATTCTTCCAGTTACTCTTCCTTACACTATTGAAAGAAAGTATTTGGATGCATACGCAAATACACCGCAAGACAGCGTCACGCCATCTTACGGTGTATTTCTTATCCTCTCAGTAGCAGGTTAGATTGTTGATTTTCGGAAAAGACGGAGACTCCTGCGGGAAGAGCGGAATAGGCAAGACCCCGCAGGAGCACACGCGACGAGGAGGCTTACCTTCCGCCCGCGGAAAGCGACGTCTTGGGCGGAAAATCAACGAACAATCGGAGTCTAGCTGCCAAGATCTTCATCTCTTTACTTTCCCGGCTCTTTTTCGCTTCACGAACAAACGTCGAATCAAAGCAACAACGAACGCAACGATTGCCAGCGGCTCAAACAAATAAATCAATAGGAACGTGACATCGATGACGGCATCCTCCGGATTATAACGGATGATATAGAGCGCACCAGGTAAGATGGCAATCAGTCCGCCAATTCCGAGTGCCGTTCCCAAAATCAGACTCTGACGTGAAAACCGGCTCGTGATTTGATACAAACCGATGAATAGTATGAGTTCCGTAAAATAGATGAGGCGCAACGGGATGTCACCAATCGACGTATCAAGCCCTAAAAACCAAAACCGAAATAGCATGTCGATTCCCCCTTCCCTCTAGTTCTACCCCGAACAGCGTCCTCGTAATGCTTCATTTCCAGTTTCCCTGCATATCCTCGCTTCAATTAGGGAATAGCTAGAGAGTTACAGTCACATACAGAGAGTTGGGATCGGATGAAAGAAGAACACTCGATGAGGGTCGTCAGTTGTCTGAATGATTATTTCGAACGTCATCAGCAACCCCTTCAGGTCGATCTCTTACGAGGTCTACCACCTATCGTGCTATTGTTGCGCGATGACGCGAAACGTGCCTTTCCGAAGGAAGCGAACTTGCACGATGAACTGTTACAAGACATCAAACGTTTGATTCAGGAATGTTTGGATCCCGATACACTGCGCGAATTGGGAATCGATGTCGATCTCCCGGACTTTTTCGTGACCCGTGCACCGCTTCATTCTGCCCATCATTATCTCGTTACATTCATCGAAGACTGACTTCATGTTAAAAGCAGCTATTTCTTCTTTCACAAAACATGTGAAGCAAGAGATAACTGCTTTTTTTAGGGATAATAAAAAACCGATAGCGCCAAAGCACTACCGGTTTTGCTTCCCTTCACGTATGGTAAAGACGACTTAATTCTCAACCTCAAGAATCGCTTCGATTTCAGCTTCTACTTCTTTGTTGACCATTTGCGAACGTTTTTTACGTAATTCGAGATCCATCTCCTGATCGATGAACTGGTTCGTATGCTTGTCGAAGCAATCAAAGCAGATCGGATAAAAATCTTTGGCTTCTTTATTCAGAGAATTGAATTCCCACGTGTCGAGTTCCAAGTAACTGACTTGGTTGTTCGTTTCAGTTCCACAGATTTCACACTTCATCTTCATTCCCCCTTACGCGTCAATCTTCGCTTTTTCGAGTTGGCGTTCTTGACGTTCCTTGATACGCTTCAAACGTCCGTGATACTTCATGATGTTCGCTTGAGATTGTTTCGCTTCGTCAGTTGTCGGTTCTAAATCGGCGATGCCCCAGAATTTGACGACGACGTCTAATACTTGGTCGAAGTATTGGAGTGGTCCATAGTTCGTATCAACAGCAATCGTCTTCATCCGTTCCGTGAAGTCCGGCATGACAGCACCTGGCATCGAGAAGTTGATGATGACGTCTTCGAAGAAAACGATGAAGTTCGGGTCAAGCTCTAGGTGTGCTTTGACCGTGTCACGATAGAACGCATAATGGAGTGCTTCGTCCTTCGCTAGACGACGGAGTAGCGTTGCTAAGTCTTTGTCGTGTGCCCCTGCGATTTTCGCAACGTTGTTATAGAAGACGAGTGTCGCTAACTCTTGCAGTGACGTATACGCCATTGTTGCTAGCGGGTTCGTGAAGTCCGGGAACCAGCCGTTTTCAACGACGCGTCTTCTTAATTGATGAAGTCGCGTTGGATTGACGTTTCGCGTGACGAGTAAATACGTCTCGAGTAAGTTCGAATGCTGATCTTCTTCTGCTGTCCATGTCCGGACGAAGTCATTGATGACTTCCATCGAGTTCTTGAATGTATAGTCTAAGTGCGACGTGTACCACGGTAGGTTGACTTCTGTCAGTAATGCCGTCTCGATTGCGACGATGACACCTTCCGGAAGCGTGACTTGGCTTTCGTCCCAAGGAACGCGTTTGAACGACATCGCCTTATCCCACGGAATGAACTCGTGGTAGCTCCAGTCGATGTTGGCTGAACGCTCCTTGTGTAGTCGATATAACTCTTGAATGCGTGGTTCTAAACGGATATCTAAATCTGAATTTAACATGATCGTATCTCCTTTAGACGTATTTGTCATCTTCATCGAGCAAGATGTAATTAATGCCTATAACTATTTAATTTACACTTATTTATGAGTATAACATTTTAGTCATCTACTAGGATGAATCAATTTTTTGACAGTTCAGTATAGTTTTGATGACAAAAGCGACTTTTTGGTTTGACATTGCTTGATATACAAAAAACCTCCTATCCGTGTGTACGTATCACACGAATAGGAGGTTTTCCTTATAGCTTATTCAAACGATCAACCTGAAATTACTTCTTGAGGTTGTAGAATGATTTGATTCCGTCGTAGACAGCAACGTCTGAAAGCATGTCTTCGATGCGGAGAAGTTGGTTGTATTTCGCGATACGGTCTGTACGTGAAAGTGAACCCGTTTTGATTTGACCAGCGTTTGTCGCAACAGCGATGTCAGCGATCGTTGAATCTTCAGTTTCACCAGAACGGTGAGAAACGACAGCTGTGTAACCAGCTTTTTTAGCCATTTCGATTGCGTCGAATGTTTCAGTCAACGTACCGATTTGGTTAACTTTGATGAGGATCGAGTTAGCGATGCCTTTTTCGATACCTTCAGCAAGTTTCTCAGTGTTCGTTACGAACAAGTCATCCCCAACGAGTTGGACTTTGTGTCCGATACGATCTGTAAGGAGTTTGTGACCATCCCAGTCGTTTTCGTCACAGCCATCTTCGATTGAGATGATTGGGTATTTGTCAACGAGTTGTGCGTAGAATTCAACAAGCTCTTCTGTTGAGAGGACTTTGCCTTCGCCAGCGAGGTTGTATTTTCCAGCTGCTTTATCGTAGAACTCAGAAGAAGCGACGTCCATTGCAAGGTAAACATCTTCGCCTGCTTTGTAGCCAGCTTTTTCGATTGCTTCAAGGATAACTGTGATTGCTTCTTCGTTTGATTTCAAGTTTGGAGCGAATCCACCCTCGTCACCAACTGCTGTGTTAAGACCCATTCCGCTAAGAACTGATTTCAACGCGTGGAAGATTTCAGCACCCATACGAAGTGCTTCTTTGAATGTTGGAGCACCGACAGGCATGATCATGAACTCTTGGAAGTCCACGTTGTTGTCTGCGTGTGATCCACCGTTGATGATGTTCATCATTGGTGTTGGTAATGTTTTCGCGTTGAATCCACCGAGGTATGTGTAAAGTGGAAGACCAAGCTCATCAGCAGCAGCACGTGCAGCAGCCATAGAAACACCAAGGATTGCGTTAGCGCCGAAGTTACCTTTGTTTTTCGTACCGTCGAGATCGATCATCTTTTTGTCGATTCCAGCTTGGTCGAAGACATCGTAACCGATGATTTCTGGTGCGATTTTTTCGTTGACGTTGTCAACAGCTTTCAAAACACCTTTTCCGAGGTAACGTGCTTTGTCGCCATCACGGAGTTCGACTGCTTCGTGCTCACCAGTTGATGCACCTGATGGTACGAGTGCGCGACCGAAACCGCCATCTTCTGTATAAACTTCTACTTCTACTGTTGGGTTACCGCGTGAATCAAGAATCTCGCGTGCGTAAATCTCTGTAATCATTGACATTTAAATTCGCTCCTTTTGTGTGTAAGAAATATGTGCTGTAATTCTTTCGATCGACGGGATTATTTCTTCAATACGATCGATTTACCAGTCATCTCTGCTGGTTGGTCCGCTCCGAGAAGATCAAGGACCGTTGGTGCGAGATCAGCGAGTGCACCTGTGAGTGGTTCAAGGAGTTCAACGTCCTCGACCGTCACGATACATGGAACGGGTTCTGTCGTATGCGCCGTCATCTTACTGCCGTCCGCATTGAGGACTTTATCCGCGTTCCCGTGGTCAGCCGTGATGACTGCCGCGCCGCCTTTGCTGAGAATCAGGTCAACGACTTTCCCAAGACACTCATCGACAGCTTCGATCGCCTTTTTCGTCGGCTCGAGCATACCCGAGTGACCGACCATATCCGGGTTAGCGAAGTTGAGGATGATCGCGTCGTGTTTGTCCGAGTTGATTGCGTCGACGAGGGCATCTGTGACTTCATAGACGCTCATCTCCGGTTTCAAGTCGTATGTCGCGACTTTTGGTGAAGGGATCAAGATCCGATCTTCCCCTTCGTATGGTTCTTCACGTTGTCCGTTGAAGAAGAACGTGACATGCGGATACTTTTCCGTTTCCGCGATGCGTAGCTGTTTGAGACCTTGTTTTGACAATGTCTCACCAAGCGTATTCTTGATGTCTTCAGGCGGGAATACGATGTCCGTATCAATCGCATCCGAGTACTTCGTCATCGAGACGAGTAGCAGGTTCTTCGGTGCGTTGTCCGGAATTTCGAAACCGTCGAAGCCACCTTTTTCTTTGTAGACTTTCGAAAGCTGAATCGCACGGTCAGGACGATAGTTGAAGAACACGATCGCATCGTTATCGTGGATCGGTGCGACTGGCGTACCGTCTTCCTGCACGACAACAGTTGGTTCGATGAACTCATCCGTTACGTCTTGTTTGTACGAAGCTTCAACCATGCCGATTGGATCCTTCGTCGTTGGACCTTCACCGAACGTGATGACGTCATAGACTTTCTTGACGCGCTCCCAACGGTTGTCGCGATCCATCGCATAGTAGCGACCAGAGATACTCGCGAATTGTCCGACATTCAATTCATCCATCTTCGCTTGCGCGTCACGGAGGAAACCAGCGCCCGATTGTGGGTCGCAGTCACGACCGTCCGTGAAAGCATGGAGGTAGACTTTTTCGATTTCGTGAAGTTTCGCGAATTCGAGCACCGCATATAAGTGGTTGATGTGACTGTGGATTCCACCGTCAGAGACCAAACCGAAGATATGAAGCGCTGAACCGTATTTCTTCACGTGACCTGCCGCATCGTTCATCGCTTGACGCGAGAAGAACGAGCGATCCTTGACCGCGTTGTTGATTCGGGATAGCGATTGATAGACGACGCGACCTGCACCGATGTTGAGGTGACCCACTTCTGAGTTCCCCATTTGACCTTCAGGCAAACCGACGTATTCGCCTTTCGCATTCAACAACGTATGCGGGTATTGACCCCAGTAACGGTCGAAGTTCGGTTTGTTTGCCGCCGTAACGGCATTTCCGAACTCCTCGTCACGCATACCAAAACCATCAAGGATGATCAGTGCGACTGGACGTTTTTTCATTTAAATCGCCTCCAACAGTTTGAGGAACGATCCTGTCTCAAGACTTGCACCGCCGACGAGCGCGCCGTCGATGTCTGGTTGAGCCATATATTCTTTGATGTTTTCCGGTTTGACGCTACCACCGTATTGGATGCGGACAGCTTCTGCTGCTTCAGCACCGAATTCAGCTGCAACGACGTCGCGGACGAATTTACAAGAATCTTGTGCATCTTGTTCTGTCGCTGATTTACCTGTTCCGATTGCCCAGACAGGCTCGTAAGCGACGACGAGATTTTTCACTTGGTCGACAGTAAGACCTTTGAGGCTGTTTGCTGTCTGTTCGCGGATGACGTCTTCGAACTTGCCGCCTTCACGCTCTTCCAGTGTTTCACCTACACAAACGATTGGAACGAGACCGTGCTCGAACGCTTTTTTCGCTTTGCTGTTGATGAACGCATCTGTTTCGCCGAAGTACTCACGACGCTCAGAGTGACCGAGGATGACGTATGTCACGTCGAGTTCTTTAAGCATGAGCGGGCTGATTTCACCAGTGAACGCACCGCTCTCTTTGTCGTACATGTTTTGAGCACCGATCTTAAGATCCGTACCAGCTGCTGCTTCTGTCAAGTGTGCCAAGAATACTGCTGGCGCACACACAGCTGCGTCGACTGTCGTCGAAGCAGGTACAGCTCCTTTGACTTCCTCAACGAATGCGACTGCATCCTTGAGCGTCAGATTCATCTTCCAGTTACCTGCGATAATTGGTTTACGCATTGAGAAACACTCCCTTGTGAACTTAGATTACTTGTCGTTTAGCGCTTCGACACCAGGAAGAGCTTTCCCTTCCATGAATTCGAGACTTGCTCCACCACCTGTAGAGATGTGGCTCATTTTGTCAGCAAGACCGAATTTCTCTGCCGCAGCAGCTGAGTCGCCACCGCCGATGATTGAGTACGCATCACTGTCCGCAAGAGCTTGCGCGACACCTTTTGTACCGTTTGCGTATTTATCGAGTTCGAATACGCCCATCGGTCCGTTCCAGACGACGAGTTTCGAGTTCTTGATTGCCTCTGCATAGAGTTCAACCGTTTTTGGACCGATATCAAGTGACATGTGATCTGCTGGGATCTCTGTGATGTCACGTGGTCCGACATATGTTTCTTCTCCGAATTCCTTCGTGATGACACAGTCGATTGGCATGAGGAACTTAACGCCTTTTTCTTCTGCTTTCTTCATGAATTCCTTCGCTTGGTCGATTTTATCGACCTCAAGAAGTGAAGTACCGACTTCGATACCACGAGCAGTGAGGAACGTGTACGATAAGCCGCCACCGATGATCAACGTATCGACGATGTCGAGTAAGTGATCGATGACACCGATTTTATCCGCTACTTTCGAACCACCGATGATTGCCGTGAACGGACGATCCGGGTTAGAAAGAGCTTTACCGAGAACTTGAAGTTCTTTTTCGATGAGAAGACCGGCAACTGCAGTGTCGACATGGTGTACGATACCTTCTGTCGATGCGTGTGCACGGTGTGCTGCGCCGAACGCGTCGTTGACGAAGACGTCAGCGAGTTTCGCGAATCCTTTAGCGAGCTCTTCGTCATTTTTCGTTTCACCAGGGTAGAAGCGAACGTTCTCTAAGACGACGACATCGCCGTTTTCGAGTTTGCTGACTGCTTCTTCTGCAACTGGACCGTATGCTTCTTCAACGAGCTTGATGTCTTTACCAAGCAATTCGCTGAGGCGTGCTACGACAGGTGCAAGTGAGAACTCAGGGTTCTTTTCGCCTTTTGGACGACCCATGTGGCTAGCGAGAATGACTTTTGCTCCGCCTTCGATCAAGTGTTTGATCGTTGGGAGTGCAGCACGGATCCGTGTGTCATCCGTGATTTTACCGTCTTCCAACGGTACGTTGAAATCCACGCGTGTAAATACGCGTTTTCCTTGTACATCGATGTCGCGAATCGATTTCTTATTCATACATTCGTCCTCCGTCTCTTACGTATAGTGAGGGGCGAATGCCCCTCCCGCTTTTTTCCGCAATAAGAGCGGAGACTGATATCGTTTCCGCTCTTATTCAATTGCTATTTAATTGCTCGAATTACTTAGCGATTTCTGCGAAGTGTTTGAGTGTACGAACGAGTTGGCTAGTGTAAGACATTTCGTTGTCATACCAAGCAACTGTTTTAACGAGTTGTTTGTCGCCGACTGTCATGACTTTAGTTTGTGTTGCATCGAAGAGTGATCCGTAAGAGATACCAACGATGTCAGAAGAAACGATTTCGTCTTCAGTGTAACCGTAAGACTCGTTAGCAGCTGCTTTCATTGCTGCGTTAACTTCTTCTACAGAAACTTTTTTGTCGAGTACAGTTACGAGCTCAGTGAGTGAACCTGTAGCGACTGGTACACGTTGTGCAGATCCATCAAGTTTACCTTGAAGTTCTGGAAGAACGAGACCGATTGCTTTTGCAGCACCAGTTGAGTTTGGAACGATGTTTGCTGCTGCCGCACGTGCACGACGGAAGTCACCTTTAGGGTGTGGAGCGTCGAGTGTGTTTTGGTCACCAGTGTAAGCGTGAATCGTAGTCATGAGACCTTCAACGATTCCGAACTGATCTTGGAGAACTTTAGCCATTGGCGCGAGACAGTTTGTAGTACAAGAAGCACCAGAGATAACTGTTTCAGTTCCGTCAAGGATTTCGTGGTTCGTGTTGAAGACGACTGTTTTCATGTCGCCAGTTGCAGGTGCAGAGATAACGACTTTTTTAGCGCCAGCTTTCAAGTGAAGCTCAGCTTTTTCTTTGTCTGTGAAGAAACCAGTACATTCGAGAACGATGTCAACACCGAGCTCGCCCCATGGGAGTTCTTCTGGGTTGCGGTTAGCAAGTGTTTTGATTTCTTTACCGTTGACGAGGAAGTAACCATCGTGTACTTCAACTTCGCCGTCGAAACGACCTTGAGTCGTATCATATTTGAGAAGGTGTGCAAGCATTTTAGTGTCTGTAAGGTCGTTGATCGCGACTACTTCGATTCCATCAAATTGAAGAATTTGACGAAGTGCCAAACGTCCGATACGTCCAAATCCGTTAATACCAACTTTTACTGCCATGATAATTTTCCTCCTTTTAATGTAAAGCGAGTTATCTATTATTCAAAAGGGGGTTACCCTTTCAAAATCGAAGCTGCTGCGCCTTCATCCGTGATCAGGATGATGTCCGGCGACTGTTTGACATAGGCGTTGATCGCTTCTGCCTTCGAATGACCACCTGCGACGACGATGACGTGTTCGACTTGCTTCAAGTCAGCCAGTTGGAGACCAACCGTCTTGACCCGGTGCACGATGTTCCCGTCTCGGTCGAAGTAATATCCGAATGCTTCCGCTACTGCCTGTTCATGTTCCAGTCGGGTCAGGAGATCCTCAGACGCGCGACGACGTTTTGCCATCGTTTTCGCCTCACCAATTCCATGTACCACGATTGAAGCATCTTTAATCATTTGAAGCACATTTTTTATGCTCGGCTCTTCAATCATCTTGACGAACGTCTCTGTACTGACCATGTCGGGGATGTGAAGCAGATGATAATCACTTTGAGCGCGTGACGCCATCCGTGAGCATACTGTGTTCGCTTGTAATTCGAGCGTTTCTCCCAGTCCTCCGCGTGCCGGAACGAATGTCATCGGACGGTGTTCCTTGTCTGGCGACATCATCGCCGCGACGGAAGCCATCGTCGTACCGCCTGTGACAGCGATCGTATTGTGATGGTCTGAAGAAAGCTCTCGTTTGAGTCGTGCGACGGTCGCCCGCCCCATGTCTCGTTGTACCCAGAAGGTTTCATCGGAATCACCCGGTACGATGACGACGTCCCGTACTCCGAGTCTCTCTTTTAAGGCTTTCGCCATGTCTGAGATCCCTGCGAGTTCTCCCATGATGCTGTGCATGCTGCGAAGAACGTTTCGTCCTTCATCTGTCAAGGACATCCCTTGCGTCGCGACCTCTAAGAGGTCTTGCTGCTTCAAGAAGTCAACTTCCCGCCGTAAGACGCGTTCCGTCAAGCCAAGGCTTGTCGCAAGCGTACGTCGTCCAATCGGTTGCATCAGTCGAACATAATGAAGGATGTCGTAGCGTGTCTGCATTTCTTCGATCAGATCAGGCACGATTCGTTTTTGGATCTGGACTAACTGCCGAATCATGTATTTCCCTCTCCTCTCAAGTAGCTGGACGCTTTTTGTCCCGCATGTCATAACGTGTCCCACTTGGTACACCGTTATCATAACAGTCCATTTCTCGCCTTGCAAGTCTCGTTTCTCAAGTTTTTTGAAGTAAGCGGTTTCTTATCGTTTCCGTATCAAATTTGCCATAACTCCAGATTTCCTCGTCATGCATGACGACCGGAATTTCATATAAGAACCGTAGACTGAGCGCTTCATCCTGATCGATGTTGACTTCCTCGAATGTCCATTCCGGAAACTCATCGAGTACGAAGTCGAGTAAGATGGCGGCTTCTTCACATAGCGTACATCCCGGACGTGAATAGAGTGTTAAGTGTCTGTGTCGTTTTAATCCCATTCTGATTGCGCCTTCCTTTGCTGCATCATTTTTTTCGTTAAACCAAGTGCTGCCCGATATTTCGCAACCGTCCGTCGCGCGACTGTCAGACCGTCTGCTTGCAGACGATCCGTCAATTGCTGATCACTTAACGGACGATCGCTATGTTGAATGTATTCGGCGATCCGCCGTTTAATTAAAAAACTCGAATCTCCGGTTGTCGTCCGTGAGACGAACAAGTCTTCTAAAGCAACGAGACCATTAACCGTCTCGACATACTTCGCAGCAATCGCTCGACCAATCGTTGACGGATGATGCCCCGTCGCCTCAGCGACTTGTTTTTTCGTCAGTGGCTCAAGATGCAGTTCTCCCTTGAACCAGCGTTCTTGTCGCTCAAGCAAGACCGAGAGGATGGCATGCATCGTAACGCGACGTCGTTCGTACGCGCGCAAAAAAGGCGTTGCCTCTTTTAATCCGAGCCACTTCTGATCCATGTCGAGTGTCATCCAGTCAATCTGAAGTTTTCCATCTAACAGGTGAATCCGTGCTTCTGCCATGACCGGTCGTTCTTCTTTAGGAAGATCCGGTGTCCGGCTCAGGCGCGTCAATCGTTTTCGCAACCGTGCTCGATCCTGTTCACTGAACTGCGCGAACACTTGACTCGCCGGTTCATGTCGTAACTGATCCGTCAGTCCGATCAATTCCGCGTCGTCTAGCTCAATTGCCTGTAACCATTGGCACTCGCGCTCCGAGCGGGCAGCGATGCCGACTGGTTCACATTGTTGTAAGAGTGTCCGTGCTTCTGTAATCGTTGCGACATCGGTCGAGAAGGATGCAGCGAGCTGCTCGTCCGATGTCCGCAATAAACCGTCCGCTTCTAAATACACGATGAGTTGTTCCGCCATATATCCTATTTCCTGTCTGACTGATTCTAAACGTATTTGTGCAAGAAGCTCGTCTTCATAGGAGGCCAAATGTCCTGCCATCTGCTCGACCTCTAGCGAAACCTGATTCGGGTAATGACGATGCAATCGTCGTTTCAACCGTCGCCATTCCTCCTCGAGCTCTGCCGCTGGTTGCTCAAGTACATGTAACTGATATTGTTGTGACGCCGATAACGTCATCTGTTGCGTCTGCTCCTGGCGTTGATCCATCGATTCCCCCTCCTCCACTTCTTATTATAGAAGAAACGTTTTAAAAAACATGCTCTGAACCTTTCTCCAACCGCTCAGGAAAAGAAAAGTCATCCTTCCCTATTGCTTTTCTGAAAAAATGTCGCTATACTATTAATTGTTCAGTACATCAGATGCACCCGTAGCTCAGGGGATAGAGCACTGGTTTCCGGTACCAGGTGTCGGGAGTTCGAATCTCTCCGGGTGTACCATTTATTCAACTACAAGGCAATGCCAGCAATGGCGTTGCCTTTTTTCTATATTGATATGTTTCATTTGCCCTTGTAATGGAAAAATACCTAAAAGTCGCATCGTATCTTTTGACCAATATTGACCAAAGGATTATGATAAGGATAAGTCGAATAGGAAGCTACATACCAACTATAAGGAGGCAAAGACTATGTTAATTCCAACAGTCATCGAACAAACAAACCGCGGGGAACGTGCTTACGATATCTACTCACGTTTGCTAAAAGACCGCATCATTCTTCTCGGGAGCGCGATTGACGACAACGTCGCCAACTCAGTCGTTGCCCAACTTCTGTTCTTAGCAGCAGAAGATCCAGATAAAGAAATCTCGCTTTACATCAACAGCCCAGGTGGTTCGATCACTGCCGGTATGGCGATTTACGATACAATGAACTTCATCAAGCCACAAGTCTCAACGATTTGTATCGGTATGGCAGCATCGATGGGTGCGTTCTTGCTCCAAGCAGGCGCAAAAGGAAAACGTTTCGCGTTACCAAACGCTGAAATCATGATCCACCAACCACTCGGTGGTACACAAGGTCAAGCATCGGATATCAAAATCCATGCGGAGCGTATCATCAAAATGCGTGAGCACCTCAACAAAATCATGGCTGAAAACACAGGACAACCACTTGAAGTCATCGAACGCGATACAGAGCGTGACAACTTCATGTCAGCACAAGCTGCTGCTGATTACGGTCTCATCGACCGCGTCATGGAACGTGCATAAGTCATCCAGAGTGTCTCCTTCGGGAGGCACTTTTTTTGTATCCATAGAAAATCGAAGCCTTGTCGGTTATCGTTACATACAAAAAACCTCCCGTTCCTTATAGAACGAGAGGGCGATGATCAGTCGATCAAGTCTGTGATGTCTGAAACGATATCGTGGTTTTCACGAATCAGCGAGTAGATCGCGTTCGCATGTGGCGAAAGCTCTTCTTCTGCTTGTAATTGTTTCAGGAATAAAGATGTTGCGAACGCAACGAGTGTACTTTTCGGTACACCGATTGCTTTTGCTTTTTTTGTTAACACTTCATCAAACTTCGCATCGACTGTCAGCGAAATACGTTTCTTTTCGTTAGCCATTTCAAAAACTCCTTAATTCGAACATTTAGTTGCATCGACTATATATTATAGTAGACTATGGTTCATCCCGCAAGCGACCCTCTTATATGGCCCCTGTCATCGACTCGCCATTTCGTACTTTTTCAGCGATTTGATCAATCTTCCGCAACCGGTGATTGATCCCTGATTTTGAGATGGAGCCGCTTTCGACCATCTCCCCGAGCTCTTGCAACGTGACGTCTTGATGTGTCACGCGCAAGATCGCGATCTCCTTCAACTTATCCGGTAAGACATCGAGTCCGACCGTTCGCTCGAGGAACTTAATATTTTCGACTTGGCGTAATGCTGCGCCAACCGTCTTGTTAAGGTTCGCCGTCTCACAGTTGACGAGACGGTTGACCGAGTTACGCATATCTTTTAAGATCCGCACGTCCTCGAACCGTAGCATCGATTGTGTCGCATCAACGAGCTTAAGGAAATCGGAAATCTTCTCGCTCTCTTTAATGTAGAGGATATGTCCCTTTTTCCGTTCGATCGCCTTCGCGTTCAAATCAAAGACGTTCGATAGACCGCGGAGCGCCGCATTGTGTTCTTCATATAAGCTAAAGATCTCCAAGTGATACGACGATGTCGCCGGATTGTTGAGCGAACCTCCGGCGAGGAACGCCCCTCGTAAATATGCGCGTGCTTTTCGTTCATCGTTTAGAATCGTGTCACTGATGGAGCGAATCATCGTGAACCCTTCCCCTAAAATCCCGAGGTCTTGCAAAATCTTATCCGCCTGTTGTTTGACGCGGACGATGTAGACATTATTCTTTTTCAGACGCATTTTCTTCCGCACGAGCAGATCGAGATGAACCCCGTATGCTTTTTTCAAAAGCGAGTAGATCCGACGGGCAATCGAGGCATTCTCGGTCGAGATATCGAGTGTCAGACCACGTCCGAGACCGAACGAGATCGCACCATTCATCCGGGCAAGCGCCGCGAGTTCCGCCTTCATCTCGTGATCGGTGATCGGAATCTGCGTTAATTCTTTTTTGACTTCTGAGGCAAAGCTCATGTCAGCTCCTCCTTTCCTTCGAGTTGACGCATCCGTCGAATCGACAACACTTTTCGCATGACGAGGCTTGCGACGGCATCTGAGTCATGACGGATGAAGTGATGATTGTAATCGACGATGTCGTCCGCAAGCACTTCAACGCCAGCGAGCTCGAATTGTTTTTCATTATAGGTGACGATGTCAGCGTGATCCTTCTGGTATTTCTTCAGGTAACTCGCATCGATCGATTCGTTGTTGACGATGATCGTATCAACGACGCCTTGTCCGAGGAAGCGTTCGAGTGCCGCTAAATGTTCATTCGCCGTGAACGCCGTCGTCTCACCGGGTTGCGTCATGACGTTACAAATATAGACGACCGGAGCCAGCGATTGTTGGATCGCTTCCCGGATTTCATCGATCAGGACGTTCGGGATGATACTCGTATAGAGACTACCCGGACCAAGGACGATGACGTCGGCATCAAGAATCGCCTGAATCGCTTCCGGTACCGGACGGACGTCTTGTTCTTCAAGGAAGATCCGTTCGATCTTCTTGCCGACCTTCGGAATCAACGACTCACCTTTGACGATCGTTCCGTCCTCGAACTCAGCACATAACGTGATCGTCCGTTCCGTCGCCGGATAGACTTTTCCTTCCGCGTTCAACAGTTGTCCCATGACGCCGATTGCTTCGACGAACGAACCATTACAGAGCTGGGTTGCTGCCGTCAGCATCAGATTTCCGAGTGAATGACCATGCAGTCCTTCCCCGGTCTCAAACCGGTACTGCATGATCCGGTCCATCAATGTCTCTGACTTCGATAAGGAGACGATGACGTTTCGGATATCGCCCGGCGGCAACATATTGAATTCCGTCCGCAAACGACCAGAACTGCCCCCGTCATCAGCAACGGTGACGATGGCTGTGATGTCAAGCGGGTAATGTTTCAGTCCACGAAGAAGCGTCGAGAGTCCTGTTCCGCCACCGACAGCGACGACTTTACGTTCCCATTTCATCACTTCTCCTCCTTCGCATACACATAATCCCGATGATTCGTCTCGATGTGATACTGCGTCGCAAATTCTTTACTGATCGCTTCCGCGAACGTAATCGAGCGATGTTTCCCGCCTGTACAACCGAGGGCGATGACGAGTTGCGACTTCCCTTCCCGCTCGTATTGTGGAATCAGGAACTCGAGCAAGTCGACTAGTTTTTTATAGAACAGCTTTGCTTCCGGCCATTGCATGACGTACGACGCGACTTCCTCGTCGAGTCCCGTCTTTGGACGCAGCTCTGGAATGTAGAACGGGTTCGGTAAGAAGCGCAGGTCAAAGACGAGATCGGCATCAAGCGGTAAGCCGTGTTTGAAACCGAACGACATGACGTTGACCGTGAACGGAATCCGAGTGCCTTCCGTGAACTCCTTCAAGAGACGTTCTTTCAGTGCAAGCGGCTTGATGTCACTCGTATCAATCAGCATCTGTGCCTTATCACGGAATCCTTCGAGCAACGTCCGCTCCCGTTCGATCCCGATCAATGGGGAATCCGTTGGTGCGAGCGGATGCGAACGGCGCGATTCCTTGTAACGACGTACGAGGACATCGTTTCGTGCATCAAGATACAGCATTCGGATTTGTAAGTCCGTTTTCTTTAAATCCTCATAGACGACAAAAAAGCTGTCGATGAAATCACGCGCGCGGGTATCGATGGCAACGGCGATTTTAGGACGCACTTGTCCGATGACTTCGATGAGATGCGGCAGTAACGTCGGGGGTAGATTGTCGACACAAAAATAGCCTAAGTCCTCAAAGCTATTCATTGCGACAGTCTTCCCAGCCCCACTCATACCCGTGATGATGACAAGTTGCGGTTGATTCTGTTCCATCTTTTCGCCCTCCAGACAACAGTTCCGTGTGTATTTTTCACTTCTTTCTCAGTATATCATAAAAAAAGAGCCAGCTTCACTGAAGTCTCCTTCAATGAAACTGGTTCGATATTATGCGTGTGAGGATTCTTGTAATTCTTCAAGCAACGCTTCGATGAAATGCTGTGCATTTTGCGCTGCGATCGAACCATCATTTGTTGCTGTAACGACTTGGCGCAATGTTTTTTCACGCACGTCACCAGCAGCAAAGATACCTTTGATGTTCGTTTCCATCGCTTCGTTCGTCACGACGTAGCCTTGGTCGTTCAAGATGCCGAGATCTTGGACGTAACCTGTAATTGGGTTCATTCCGATGTAGATGAAGACCCCATCGATCGGATGCGTCGTCACGTCAGCTGTTTTTGTATTAATCAGCTCGATACCGCCGACTTTCCCGTCTTGTTCGTTGA
Source organism: Exiguobacterium sp. BRG2 (assembly GCF_031844245.1). NCBI lineage: Bacteria > Bacillati > Bacillota > Bacilli > Caryophanales > Exiguobacterium > Exiguobacterium sp. BRG2. The sequence goes on along the minus strand of NZ_JAUZUW010000008.1, from coordinate 118,644 downwards.
TCTGTTTAACCGTATGGTTCCAGATGAAGTCGATTTTCGGATTGTCGAACGCACGTTTTTGAAGGATTTTTTGAGCGCGGAGCTCATCACGACGGTGAACGATCGTGACTTTTTTCGCGAAACGTGTCAAGTAGACACCTTCTTCAACAGCAGAGTCGCCGCCACCGATGACGAAGAGTTCTTTTTCTTTAAAGAACGCCCCATCACAGACCGCACAATACGAGACACCGCGACCGCCGAGCTCTTCTTCACCCGGTACGCCGATTTTCTTATATTGTGCACCAGACGCGATGATGATTGCCCGTGCGTAGTAATCTTTGTTGTGTGCGTGAATCGTTTTGTATGCTTTACCGTCTTCGATGCTTCGAACGTCTCCGTACGCATATTCTGCGCCGAATGCTTTCGAGTGGTCGAACATTTTTTGCGAGAGATCAGGTCCGAGGATGCTATCGTATCCTGGGTAGTTCTCGATATCTTCTGTGTTCGCCATCTGACCGCCCGGAATCCCGCGTTCGATCATCAATGTCGAAAGGTTCGCACGTGATGCATAAAGTGCGGCTGTCATCCCAGCAGGACCTGCCCCGATGATGATGACGTCATAAATTTTTTGTTCTGTTTCCGCCATGATTCCACCCCATTTATCGTAATCGTTGTAGTTTGAGTATAGGTGAGAATCCCCTAAACGTCTAACACTTTGCTTGCAGCGGTGCCAGCATCCGTTCATGTGTCCGGATCATTAACGCGACGTGATCGAACGAACAATCGACGAGCGATGCGCATTCCTCGATCAACATTCCGTCTCGTAAATCATGGAACAGGTAAAGCAGTGATGCCGCGGATGCTTCAATTGAATCGAATGATTCTCCACTTAAAACGAGCTGTGCGAAGCGCTCATAAAAGTCCCCTTCAAGACTCATCCGTTCTTCGTCTGAAACGAATCGTTCTGCAAGACGGATCGTCTGCAATGCCCGGTGAATGCGTTCATCCACGACATCGGTCCGTCCTTCCATCTCGATGACAATCTGTTCCGTCAGTAACAGGACGTCTTCTCGGTCCGTCACTTCTGGCATCATCGACAATGCAAGCCGTGCTTCGGCATCGTTCAGCTTGCCAAGAAGAAGTGCCGTGAAGATTCGCGAGACGTCATCTTCCGTCTTCAACGCTTGGATGAGTGCCGAGCGAAACTGTAGGTTGTGGCGGATGTCATACGTATCCGTTTCTTCCTTTAACGCTTGTGCTTCGTCTGACTTTAAGAAAGCGGCTGCTTCTTCGACGTGTCCTGTCTTATAAGCAGAGATTGATAACCAGTGCCCAAAGAGTGGGTCTCCCCGGTAACCGCGACGCTCGAGTAACTTCAACTCTTCATAGGCGATATCATATCGTCCGATGATCGCAAGTGTTGATGCGACCTTGTAACGTGTCTCAAGATGCACGGAACGGACGTGTTCGAGCTGACGAGAGAGACGGTGTGCCTCTTCGTCCTGTCCCATCTCGTGTAGCAAGACGAGCGTGTTACAAAGGGCATGCAAATTCCCCGGGTTTCCTTCAAGGACCCGTTCGAGGGAAGCGAATGCCTGATCATTCTCTCCTAAATAAAACTCGACGATCGCGAGGTTGTTGTAGGCAGGCCAGAACGTCGGGTACTGGGCAATCAGTCCAGTCAACGTCTCCTGTGCCGCGAACAGCATCCCTTTATCGATCTGGCGTTGTGCTTGACCGTGCAGACGAATCAATTCGTCCTCTTCGTCGTCTTCCATCTCTTGTTCGAGATCAATCAGTTCCACGAGTGCGGCCGATGCCTCCGCGTGTTTACCGTTTGGTGCTTGCTCTAAATATTCCATCGCATGCTGTCGCGCTTCTTCATAAAGTGAGACGTGTGCGTAGTTATTCGCTAAATAAAAGAGTGCTTCCGTATTTGATGCGTCGAGTGCGCGTACTTGTTTCAAGACATCATTCGCATGATTGATTTCTCCTGTCTCGAATAAGACACGGGCATAACGGAGCAAATAACGGATGTCCGCTGGCTGAAGTGTCGTCGCCTCATCTAAATGATAGACGGCTTCATCCAGTCGCCCTTCCCGGTGCGCCTTCCGTCCGCGGAAATAAAAAAGTTCCGCTTGGCGCGCTGTAATCGCAAAGGGGTCTGCTTTGTATTTGGTTAATTCCATCATGATTCAAGCCCCCATAAATAATAAACTGGTTTCGTAGTTGCAGACACAAGAATACCCTATCTCTAGAAGGCATGCAACAGAAAAAAACGCCGGAGTTCATCCCCAGCGTTTCGCATAAATCGATTCCAGTTCTTTGTAATTCTCTAAGCATTTTCGTACAAAAGCATCCGTCTCTGGATTCAGTCCTTCAAGACGTGCCACGTCCTTGTCATATGCCTGCCGTAAGCTCGTCGCATAATCGGGAATCTCTCCGTCATACGCATAAACGACTGCGGGCGAAACCGTGATCTTTTCGTGCTTATGCAAGGCGGTCCGGATATGAAAGAGCGGGACATCGACTTGGTTCGGTTGATGAAGATCTCCTTGAACCGGATGCTTCTCGACAGCCAGCACCTCCACGACGAGACCTTGTGGACGTTCGGCGAATAATCTTCCGAAATACTTTCCTGTCTTATACGTAAAGCGGATGTGCGTCATCTTTTTTCCTTCTTCCTTCTCACAGTTTTGTCACATTTCGTGCCGGCGAAGCGGCTGACTCGAGACGCGTTCGTTCGGAGCGATGTCCCGGTGAACAACGGATCCGGCACCGACAACGGCACCATCTCCGATCGTCACGCCCGGTAGGATCGTCACGTTCGCACCGATCAAGACGTTGCTTCCGATGACGACGTCACCTAAACGATACTCCGTCGTCAAATATTCATGACAGAGGATTGTCGTATTGAAGCCGATGATCGTATTGTCACCAATCGTGATTCGCTCCGGGAACATCGTGTCTGGCATCACCATCAAGGCAAGTGCCGTCTTCTCCCCGATCTTCATTCGGAGGCACGTCCGGTAGAGCGCGTTCTTAAAGCGTAACGACGGGGCAAACCGACCAATCGTGACGATCGTAAAGCACCACATCACTTTAAAGAATGACACCGTCCGGTACATATGCCAGAGCGGATTCGTCGTTCCGACCTGAAACCGATCAGTTCGCCGTGCCATTTTGTTCCTCCAGCCAAGCAGCAAGATGATCCATCGAATCAATGATGACATCCGGCTCGAGAGCTTCTAAGTACGCGCGTCCTTTGATCGCCCAACCGACCGCGACCGTCTTCACTCCTGCGTTCTTGCCCCCAAGGATGTCCGTATCGTTGTCACCGACCATGATCGTCTCGTCTGGTGTTGATCCAAGTAACTGCATCGCTTTCTCAAACGGCTCGACGGCTGGTTTTTCTTCCGTTACGTCGTCCGCTGCGATGACAGCATCAAAGAGTGACGTCAATCCGAATAACTCGATCCCGCGTAAGGCGACGCGACGACTCTTCGACGTCACGACCGCCATCTTATAGCCTGCTTCATGCAAACGGCGTAATCCGTCAAGCACACCTGGATATTCGAGTACAAGCGCGTCATGCATGGCAATGTTGTAGCTCCGGTAAAAAGCAACCATCTCTTTCCACTGTTCCGCATTCATCGCTGAAAATGATTTTTCAAGCGTCGGACCGATGAACGGAAGCAGTTCCGCTTCCGTGAACGTCCGATCCGGATAATAGTAACTGAGCGTATGCTCGAAGCTTTTTAAGATCAACGGATTCGTGTCGATCAACGTTCCATCCAAATCAAATAGTAGCGTGCGAATCATCGATTACTTCGCCTCCTTTTTCGAACCGTCCAAGTAACGAACGGCGTTGCGGCGAACGACCATCATGATCACACCGAAGATGATCAAACAGATTGAGACGATTTGCGCCGTCCGGAGTCCATCTCCCATCAACAGACTGTCCGTCCGGAGTCCTTCGATATAGTAGCGTCCGATCGAGTACCACACGAGGTAACCGAGGAAGACATACCCACGGCGTGGATTGAACTTCATCCGCCAGACGATCAACAGAATGACACCGATGATGTTCCAGATGCTTTCATAGAGGAACGTCGGTAAATAGTATGTTCCATCAATGTACATCTGATTAACGATCCAGTTCGGTAAGTGCAGCGTATCTTGTAAGTACGACCATGTCGTCTCGCCACCGTGTGCTTCTTGGTTGAAGAAGTTACCCCAGCGTCCGACGGCTTGTCCGAACAAGAGCGACGGTGCCAGGATATCGGCGATTTGCCAGAACGAGATCTTTTTCTTACGCGTATAGATGATGACCGTCAAAATCGCCCCGATGATCGCACCGTGAATCGCGATTCCACCTTGGCGGATGTTGATGATCTGATCGAGATGCTGACTGTAGTAGTCCCACTCGAACGCGACGTAGTAAATCCGGGCACAGATGATACTGATCGGAATTGACCAGATGACGACATCGACCGCATACTCTTCATTGAAGCCGATCCGCTTCGATTCGAAGATCGCGATCAACAGGCCGACGACCGCACCGAGTGCGATGACGATCCCGTACCAGTAAATCGGTACCGGTCCGAGATTGATTGCGACGCGATCAAACGTTGGTTGTACAGAGGCTAGAGTTCCCATCAAAGACCACCATTCCCATCTTCAATTGCTTGCGCGAGACGTCCCGCGAATTCTTCTGCTGTATTAATGCCCATGTTTTTCAGGCGATAGTTCATCGCTGCCACCTCAATAATGACGGCGAGGTTTCGTCCGGGACGAACCGGAATCGTCAAGAACGGGATTTCCGTATCGATGATTTGAAGCGTCTCTTGATCCAGACCAACGCGGTCATAGACTTTCGATTGATCCCAAATCTCGAGGTTACAGACGAGGCTGATCTTCTTGTGCGAGCGAACAGCACCTGCACCGAACAACGTCATCACGTCGATGATCCCGATTCCACGAATCTCAAGCAGATGTTGAATCAACTTCGGTGCCGTTCCGACGAGAATCCCGTCACCCGTTTGACGAATCTCGACCGAGTCATCTGCGACCAGACGATGACCCCGCTTGACGAGTTCGAGTGCTGTTTCCGATTTACCGACGCCACTTGCTCCTTTAATGAAGACGCCGACACCATAGATATCGACAAGGACACCATGCATCGCCGTCGTTGGCGCGAGTTCTGCTTCGAGGAAGTTCGTGATCTGTGACTCGACCGATGTCGTATGCCCTTTTGTCGTCAACAGTGGCACGTTCGTCTCGTCCGCAGCTTGGATGATCGCTTCCGGCACTTCAAATCCACGTGTGATCAAAATACCAGGTGTTTCATCTGTACAAAGGACGTTCGCTCGTTCACGTTGTTCCTCGTACGTTAAATTATTGAAGAACGTCAATTCTGTTTTTCCGAGAATTTGAAGACGTTCTGCCGGGTAATAGGCATAATAACCGGCAAGCACAAGGCCAGGTCGGCACAAATCAGCCGTTAGAATCGGGCGATGTAAGCCTTCTTCTCCCGTGACGATGTGGAGATTGAATTGTTTTACGATTTCAGCTGTTCGCACTTTTGGTTGCACGCTTCGTCAGCCCCTTTCACTTGAAGTATTGTACCATATTTTTATTCGGTTCATGGAATTGGATTAGAAGCATGATTTCTTGGGAATGGAATAAAGAGTTAATATTTTGAAGGAGGTTTTGCCATGATGTCAGGTGGCGGTATTTGGTTCGTTTTAATACTTATTTTATTTGGAATCCTCGCGATCGCCGGTTTCGTTTATCTCGTGATTTCGCTGATCGATATGTGGAAGGCTTACTCCCGGAATCAAGATCAAACAGCTCTCTTATTCTTTATTATTTCCATTATCGGGGTCTTCATCAGTGGGTCTTTCATCTCGTACGTCTTAGCCATCATTTTCTATTGGAATCGCGCACGCGGAAAGAGTTGGCTCGGCATTGGTCTGATTCTCGTTTCGATCGTTCTTGCAATCATCGGTGTCATCGCCTTACTCTCGTTCGGTTACGATATGAATAATATCGAGAACATGAACTTCGACGAGCCGATGATGGATCAGGATTACGATTATTGATGTAGCTACACCCATCTTCTTATGAGGATGGGTGTTTTTACATGTGCAGACGAAGTCGTTCCGCATCTGTGACTCCTACAGGAAAAAGCGCGGATATCCACACTGTCAGAGACAAACGAGCCTGAGAAAAGCACGCAAAGCTGATGCGACGTCATTAGAAAAGCGCAACCTCTTTTTCAAGAAGTTGCGCCGAGTATGCTTATAACGCTTGTGGACTGAGGTGAACGCCGTGTGTGACCGAAATCGTACCTGTCTTCGTATCCGCTTCGACCTCGATTTTTGGTGAACGGCCGCGTCCTGATACGAAATGGAGTTTCCGGTTGACGATCTCTTTTTGATCCCGAATCAATTCCATGTCGTCCAAGTTGCAGTTGAGACCACCAAAGTTCGTCTCAAGTTCCCCGTAGACTTCAGCGCCATGCGGCAACATCAAGGCGATGCTTCCAGCAAGTGACGAGGCTTTGACTTTCGCATTTTGCGCTGTCTTCAGCTCGCACCGGACGTTTCCGTTCGCTGTTTTCAATTCTGAACGTTCGAAGACACCCGTCGTGATGATTTGACCGTTGGCTGTCTTCGCTTTTAAGACCTTCAACTCCGACTCTTCGATTTCGATCGAGCCGTTCGCTGTCGATACTTTGACATCTTCACTGAAGAGGTCACGGACGTTGACCCGACCGTTCGCCGTCATCAGTTGAGCGGACGTCGTATCGAGTGACGATAACGAAATCTCACCGTTCAACGTCTGTAAGACGAAGGACTCGTAATGACGACGTGGTACTTTCAGATGGACTGTCGCACGGACACTCTTATCCTTCAAACGAATTGAGAGTGTGTTCGCCGATACCGCGTGTTGCACAGCGGCTTGAAGTTGCTCAAGCGCCTGTTCTTCCGTCACCTGTTGGCGGCGGAGCGGACGTCCTGTCACCGTCAATTCGCATTCTTCAAGATCACTCGGTTCGACGACCAAGTTCGCATTGAACAGATCGACGTGAACCGTCTCACCGCTGAACGGGAATTGTTTGACGTAGGTGACGTTCGGACCAGACGCCTGATTAAGCGAAAGATCACTGTCCTTGATCCGGCTGACGAGATTATCGAACGCTGACATGACTTTCGTCGTCAGCGAATCGACGGAATACTGGTCGACCCGATCATATTGTTCTGGTTCATCGACGTACTTATGTTCACTGGCAGAAGTTGCACGTTCGTCGATCGCTTCGAGCCGCTCGAGTTTATCGAGTGCCTCATCAATCGTTAACTTTCCTTCTTTGACTTGCTCCAATATCAATTGACGCATATCTTGCTTCATGAACCGTTCCCTCCTATTCTTGAACCTCAAACGTGTGTTACATGATACTTTCGTTTAAGTTCCCTTAGTTCCTTCCTACGAATCCTCATCCACAAAAGTTTCACGATTCAATTCGTGCCGCGTCGCGTTCAAGGACAGGCGCGAGGTATCGTCCCGTATAAGATGCTTCAACTTCAGCGATCTGTTCCGGTGTCCCGGCAGCAACGATCGTTCCGCCACCGTCGCCCCCTTCAGGTCCGAGATCAATCAAGTAGTCGGCCGTCTTGATGACATCCAAGTTGTGTTCGATGACGAGCACCGTATCACCATTGTCGACGAGACGTTGTAAGACTTTCAACAGACGCGCGATATCATGGACGTGGAGTCCTGTCGTCGGCTCATCGAGAATATAGATCGTCTTCCCAGTCGAGCGTTTATGCAACTCGGACGCCAGTTTAACACGCTGCGCTTCCCCACCGGACAGTTCCGTCGCGGGTTGACCGAGACGCATGTACGTCAGACCGACGTCAGCAATCGTCTGCAGTTTCCGCGTGATTTTCGGAATGTTCTCGAAGAAGGCGAGTGCATCTTCAACCGTCATCTCAAGCACGTCGGCAATCGTTTTGCCTTTATATTTTACTTCGAGTGTTTCGCGGTTATAACGTTTACCGTGACAGACTTCACACGGGACATAGACGTCCGGTAAGAAGTGCATCTCGATCTTGATGATCCCGTCGCCACGACACGCTTCACAGCGTCCACCCTTGATGTTGAAACTGAAACGTCCTTTTTTGTAACCACGGAGTTTCGCTTCGTTCGTCGAAGCAAAGACGTCCCGGATGTCATCGAAGACACCCGTATACGTTGCAGGGTTCGAACGCGGTGTCCGACCGATTGGTGACTGATCGATATCGATGACCTTATCGATTTGATCCAGACCGGTGATTCCTTTATGAGCACCCGGCTTTTCTTTCGCCCGGTTCATCTCGTGGGCGATCGTCTTATAGAGAATTTCATTGATCAACGTCGATTTCCCGGAGCCCGAGACACCGGTGACGGCGACGAACAGACCAAGTGGAATATCGACATCGACGTTCTTCAAGTTGTTTTCCGATGCTTTGTGGATATGGAGCATCCGACCGTCCGGCTCTTTTCGTGTCGACGGAACAGGAATGAACTTCTTCCCGGACAAGTATTGACCAGTCAACGAGTTCGCATCCTGCATCAACTCTTCCGGTTTTCCGGCTGCCGTAACGAATCCACCGTGATCGCCGGCACCAGGTCCGATATCGATCAAGTAGTCGGCTGCCATCATCGTATCTTCATCGTGTTCGACGACGATCAGCGTATTGCCGAGATCACGCATCGCCTTCAGCGTATTGATCAGACGATCATTATCGCGTTGGTGTAAGCCGATCGATGGTTCATCCAGAACGTAGAGGACGCCCGTCAGACGCGAACCGATTTGTGTCGCAAGACGAATTCGTTGCGCCTCCCCACCGGACAACGTACCGGCTGCGCGTGAGATCGTCAGGTAATCGAGACCGACGTTCTCAAGGAACGACGCCCGTTCATGAATCTCACGGACGATCATCCGCGAAATCGTCTGATCCTTCTCACTTAATTTCTCCGGTAGTTCGTCGAAGAACATGACCGCTTGTTTAACAGACATCTTCGTCACTTCACCGATATGGTGATCGGATACTTTGACGGCGAGCGATTCCCGTTTCAAGCGATGTCCTTTACACGTCGGACAGGCTTTCTTCGCCATGTAGCCTTCCATCTGTTCCCGGATATAATCAGACGATGTTTCCTTGAAGCGACGCTGTAAGTTATTGAGGACCCCTTCGAAGTAGAGGTTCGTGTTCCGGACCATGCCGAAGTCGTTCTCATAACGGAAATGAATCTCTTCCTTCGTGTTTCCGTTCAAGATCGTTTCGCGATGTTCTTCTGACAATTGTTCGAACGGTGTATCCATATCGATTTTAAAGTGGTCACAGACCGCTTTGAGCAATTGTGGATAATACTGCGAGCTCGTTGGTTCCCACGCCACGATTGCCCCTTCGTTCAATGACTTATCGGGATGCGGCACGACGAGATCAACATCGACCTCAAGCTTCGTTCCGAGACCATCACATGACGTACAAGCACCAAACGGTGAGTTGAACGAGAACATCCGTGGTTCGAGTTCGCCGATTGAGAAACCACAGATCGGACAAGCATGATGTTCACTGAACAATAGTTCGTTGCCGTCCATCGTATCGACGATGACCCGACCATCCGCGAGGCGAAGTGCAGTCTCCAGTGAGTCCGCAAGACGGGCTTCGACGTCTGGTCGCACGACGACACGGTCGACGACGACTTCGATCGAGTGTTTCTTGTTTTTCTCAAGCGTGATTTCTTCGGCGAGATCCATCGTCTCTCCGTTGACACGAACGCGGACGAAACCTTCCTTCTTCAAATCGTCGAGCACTTTGACGTGCGTTCCTTTGCGTCCGGAAACGATCGGCGCGAGAATTTGCAGACGGGTCCGTTCCGGCAACTCCATCACTTGGTCAACCATCTGACTGATCGTCTGACTCGAAATCTCGATTCCGTGATTCGGACAGATTGGTTTACCGATCCGTGCGTATAACAGACGCAAGTAGTCATAAATCTCTGTGACCGTTCCGACCGTCGAACGAGGGTTTTTACTCGTCGTCTTTTGATCGATCGAAATTGCCGGACTCAGTCCTTCAATCGTATCGACATCCGGTTTATCCATTTGTCCTAGGAACTGGCGGGCATAGGCAGACAGACTTTCGACATAACGCCGTTGTCCTTCAGCGTAAATCGTGTCGAAGGCAAGCGACGATTTCCCTGACCCGGACAAGCCCGTCAAGACGACGAGCTGATCGCGGGGGATTTCGACATCGATGTTTTGTAGATTATTGACGCGAGCGCCTTTGATGATAATCTGATTCTTCTTTTCTCCCAACTTAGGCACCTGCTTTCAATTCTAATATGAGGTCGCGGAGCTCAGCAGCTCGCTCGAACTGCATGTCTTTTGCCGCTTGACGCATCTCTTGGTCAAGCTGTTCAAGCAACGTTTCACGCTCCGGTTTTTTGAGTTTGTTGAACTTCTCGAGTTTTTCGACGGTATCGTCGTTCTCGATTGTCGTACTAATGACACCACGCACGTCTTTTTTGATTGTCTGCGGCGTAATGCCATGTTCTTCGTTGAACGCCATCTGGATCGCGCGACGGCGTTCCGTCTCATCGATCGCCCGTTGCATCGAATCGGTGACTTTATCGGCAAACAAGATGACGTGTCCTTCCGCGTTCCGCGCCGCCCGACCAATCGTTTGAATCAGCGAACGGTCCGACCGGAGGAAGCCTTCCTTATCGGCATCAAGAATCGTCACGAGTGAGACTTCCGGAATATCGAGTCCTTCTCGTAATAAGTTGATCCCGACGAGGACATCATATTTTCCGAGTCGTAAGTCACGGATGATTTCAATCCGTTCGAGTGTCTTGATCTCCGAGTGCATGTAGTTGACCTTGACGCCATTCTCTTTCAAGTAATCGGTCAAGTCTTCAGCCATCTTCTTCGTCAGTGTCGTCACGAGAACACGTTCGTTCTTCGCGACCCGGTCACGGATATTATCCATCAAGTAATCGATTTGTCCCGTGATCGGATGAATCTCGATCGTCGGATCGACGAGACCGGTCGGACGGATGATTTGCTCGACCATCTCTTTCGAATGTTCGAGTTCATACGGTCCTGGTGTCGCCGAGATATAGATCGCCTGACTGACTTTTTCCTCGAACTCCTCGAACCGTAACGGACGGTTATCTTTTGCCGACGGAAGACGGAAACCGTGATCGACGAGGACTTGTTTCCGCGCCTGATCTCCGTTATACATCCCGCGAATTTGCGGCAGTGTGACGTGTGACTCATCGGCAACGAGTAAGAAGTCCTTCGGGAAGTAATCAAGCAACGTATACGGTGTTGCCCCTTCCGGCATCAAGTTCAAGTGACGCGAGTAGTTCTCGATTCCGGAACAATAGCCCATCTCACGCATCATCTCAAGATCGTAGTTCGTCCGTTGTTCGAGCCGTTGCGCTTCAAGCAACTGATTGTCTTCACGTAACTTCGCAAGCTGCACTTCAAGTTCCTTCTCGATGTTCGCGATCGCTTTCTGTAGACGGGTATCCCCCGTCACGAAGTGGGACGCCGGGAAGATCGAGATGTGCTCGCGGTCCGCGACGATCTCACCTGTCAGCGGATCCATGTCACGGATCCGTTCAATCTCGTCACCGAAGAACTCGACCCGGACACACTGTTCGTCGCGTGACGCCGGGAAGATTTCGACGACGTCTCCGCGGACGCGGAACCGTCCGCGCTGGAAGTCGATGTCGTTTCGCTCATACTGGATGTCGATCAGACGACGAAGCATCTCGTTTCGCCCCATCTCATTGCCGACACGCAGGGATAAGACGTGGTTGTTGTACTCTTCCGGATTACCGAGACCATAGATACACGAAACGGACGCGACAATCAAGACGTCCTCCCGTTCGAACAAGGCGGACGTTGCCGAGTGACGTAGTTTATCAATCTCGTCGTTGATCGAAGAGTCCTTCTCAATGAACGTATCCGTCGATGGGACGTACGCTTCCGGTTGGTAATAATCATAAAAACTAACGAAGTATTCGACCGCATTGTTCGGGAAGAATTCCTTGAACTCCGAGTAGAGTTGTCCCGCTAGTGTTTTGTTGTGGGCAAGGACGAGCGTCGGTTTCTTGATTTCCTTGATGACGTTCGAGACCGTGAACGTCTTCCCGGTACCGGTCGCCCCAAGCAACGTCTGATGTCGTTCGCCTTGTTTTAGCCCAGTCACCAATTTTTCGATTGCCGTCGGTTGATCACCGCCTGGTTCAAATGGTGAAACGAGTTCAAAATCCATCGTTTGCTTCCCCCTCATCACGTTAAAAAATCTATTTTTATTGTACCACTTTACGAACAAACATTCGATTATGAAGTGCTCCTTTTAGGAAGTTACCCTTTTTTTCGAAAATGCAAAAGTTTCTTTTTGCTTCGAGTGTTGATCCTCGATTTTTCTGCCAACAAAAAAATCCCCGTCACGGCTGTTCCGTGACAGGGATGTACTCGTTAATGTAAGGACCGCACTTTAGTGCGACCATGGACCGGCTCGTTGACGAACAGGATACCAAGTTCATGATGATCTTGTTCATAAAAGGCACGTTGCGCAAACCGGATGTCACCGTTATGGTTCATGACTTCAAGACGCAGATACGGTTTGTGTTTTTGGATGGCTTCGTAGAACGATGCTTCCGAATCGACCTTCTCACCATTGACCTTATAGATCGCTTCACCTGGAATCAAGCCCATCTCAGCAGCCGGTTTATCAGGTAGCGTTCCAAGAATGACGGCACCACGCGTTCCATTGAGGAACAACGGTGTCTGTGCCCGGTTCAAGCGTTTGACCCGCTGATGCAACAAGATATGCAGAACAAGCAACAAAACGATTCCGTACAGCCATTCAGCTTGTCCGGTGACGTATGCAAGAACCGTCAATAGAATCGCGACGAGGCTCGTGATCAAACGTCCTTGAACGAGCGGACGCATCAATTCTTTCGGCAGCTTACCTGTAAAGAGGAAACTGAAACCGATCGGTAACCAGAGAACGACCGGAACGAGTTCCGGGAAGCTGTAACGTGGCCACCAGGCTTCAAGCACGTCGCCCGGAACAAAGACGAGCAAAGGCAATAGCCAAAGTTTATTCGCTGACAGCCCACCGATGAAGCGACCACGCTTCGAAACGACGAGTGACGGTGACAGGCGTCGCTGCCCGCGCCACCAGACGAGGAGACATTCCGCGACGAGCGTCAACGTTGCAAGTAATAAAACCATCTTCGGCTCGACCGCTCGGATCGAGTCAAGACGTGAATCCATTAGGAACCAGCCGGTCAGTCCAAGCAAGAAGATCGGCCAGAGTGGCAGGTTCAAACGAACGATCCCGACCAACAACAGGACGCTCGAGAGTCCGAGTAACAACAGAGCGTATTGCGGCGTCAGCGTCAATCCGAGCCATCCGCTGACGATGGACAAGACGAGACCGACGAGTAGACCTGGTAAAAGTGTTTCGAGGACATCGCTTCGTTTGCCGTGTGTCCGGGAGCGAAACAGTCCGCGTTCCCGTTTGACACGCCGGATGCCGATGACCCAACTGACAAGGAGTGCTAACCACAAGGTCGGACTGGCGATGAGACTAATCGCGGTCCAACCAATTTCATCGAGTAATTCCACGCGCATTCAGACCTCTTTCCATTCCTTATTATTGAGCAGCGACCTCGAGTGCTTTTTTCCGCTGGACGTCATTCTTATCGTCCTGGAGTTTCTTCAGGAGACGCGTCTCCATCTCACCCGCTGTCTGCTGATCGATTTTTCCAGTGACGTCGAGGTTCGCGTCCTTTTGCAAAGCCTCGACAGCTTGTTTCATCGTGTCACCGAAATAGCCGTCCTGTCCTTTGGGCTCATAACCGATCGCTTCGAGGACGAGGTGGGCATTCTCGACTGATTTTCCGTAATCGCCGACAGCGAGTGACTTTTGATCAGTCAAAATCTTCGTGACGTTGAAGTACGCCGGTTGTTTGACTTCGACCGTCGGCTTGACCCCTTTTTTGTGGATCCAGTTTCCGTCTGGTGTCAGCCATTTGTTCGTCGTTAACTTCAGGTCGCTACCGTCCTTCAAATCATACGCACTTTGGACGATCCCTTTCCCGAACGACTTCGTACCGACGACTTCGGCGCCAGCTCCTTCCTTCAGTCCGGCTGCAAGGATCTCGGACGCTGAGGCCGATCCGCCGTCTTCTAAGACGACGATGTTATATGGTTTCTTCTCGTCTGCCTTCCCGAATTCCTGCTGGCGCTCGCCTTTATTGTTCTCGACCTGATAAATCGGCACGTCTTTCGGAATGAACGGAGCGATCATTTTCGAGACGGCCGTCAAAAGACCACCCGGATTTCCGCGGACGTCGATGACGAGTCCATCAATATTCTGACTCTCGAGTTTCGTCAACCCCTTCTCGAACTCTTCTGCTGTCGGTTCCGAGAACTGTGTTACTTGTAAGACACCGATCTTCTTGCCGTTGACATTCTCCGTTGACGTATAGACCGTCTCGATTGGAATCGTATCGCGTTTAATCGTGATCTCCATTGCGTCTTGTCCGCTACGCTGAATCGTCAGGACGACATTCGTTCCTTTTTCACCACGAATTTTTTTAACGGCTTGATCCGTCTTTTGACCTTTTGTCGACTTACCATCGATTTCTAGGATGACGTCGCCTGGTTTGATACCAGCTTTTTCAGCAGGTGATCCTTTGATCGGCGAGACGATGACGATCGACTCACCTTTTTGTTCAAGCGTCGCACCGATCCCTTCGAACGAAGACGACAGATTCGTGTTGAACGAGGTCGTTTCCGACTCATCCATATAAACGGAATATGGATCGTTAAGCACTTCTGTCATGCCAGATAACGCACCATCGAGTAACTCTTTATCTGTCACGTCTTTTAGATAATTTTGTTCGATCATCTGCCGGACCTGGTCGATTTTTTTCCAATCACCAGTCGCATTCGAAGATGATGACTGCGTTGCAACGGAATCTGTTCCGCCAGCCGCTAACATACCGACGGCACCTGCCCCTAAACCAAGCCCGAAGGTACTGACCGCAATCACTGCTGTTGTAGATTTTTTCACGCTTGATTCCCCACTTCCATTAAAAACGCATTATTTTTTTCAGTATAGCAAAAAAAGATAGGTTACCCTATCTTTTCAGTATTCTGTGGGATGTCAAAAGATGTACGGTGCTGGGTCAACTGCATTCGGTTGTCCGACTGCCCACTCTCCCTTATGCAATTCGAAATGCAAATGCGGACCTGTCGACCAGCCCGTTGTACCTAATGTACCGACCGTCTTACCCGGCATGACTGTTTGACCGGCGGAGACGCTGATCGAATCGAGATGTGCATAGACGGTCGTGTAGACCTGTCCATCGATCAAATGCGTCACCATGACGACGTTCCCGTAACCTGTTGCACTACCGGCTCGTAGAACGATACCACCTGCCGCCGCATGGATCGGTGTTCCTTTTGCATTTACGAGATCAATCCCTTTATGAATCTCCGGCTTTCCTGTCAACGGATTGTTCCGGGGACCGAACGGCGACGAGACATATCCTTGAACCGGTAAATGGAACGGACGACTCGTCACGGCATCTGCCGGTTGCTCCGGTGTCGCAGTCGGTGACTCGACTTCAGGAATGATCGGTTCCGCACTTGGAGCATCGGATTTTTTCTTTTTCGCCTCTGCCGCACGTGCCGCTTCTGCCGCTTCCGCTTGACGTTTTGCTTCTGCTGCCCGCGCCGCTTCTTCCGCTTTCCGTTTCGCTTCTTCTTTAGCTTTCCGTTCGGCTTCTTGCAGGGCAATCAATTCATTTTGAATCAGACGGCGCTGATCCGCGAGAATTTCTGCCTCCTCGGCTTTAGAGAACTGCTCTTGTTGCAGTTCCTTGACCTTCGTGTTCAACTGGACGACGAGCTTACGCTTCAGTTCGGACTCCGCGATGATCCGCGTCTGGAGCACAAGGAGCTTGCGTTGTTCCCGTTTCACGCTTTCAAGCAATAGTGCTTGTTCCGACCGTTGTTCGCTCAGTTGTTTGACGTTCCCCTTGTAAGCTTGTAAGACATGATCATCTTGTTTGATGATCTCACTGACCGTACTGAAGCGCGAAATCAAATCACCAAAGTCTTTTGCGTCGAGCAAGACCTCGATGTATTTGACGTCCCCTTTTTGCTGGACGGCACGCAATCGGCTTCCAAGCAACTCTTCTTGCTGGTGCAGTTCCTTGAGTGTCTCGGAAATCGCTGCTTCCGTCAGACGCAATTGTTCTTTAGATGCAGCAACAGCCGCTTGTTGATCGGCTATCTTAAGCGCTAAATCATCCAAACGGCTGTTGACTTCATTCAGTTGCGCACGGGCTTCCTTACGCTCCTGTTTCGTCAAGATCAACTTCTCTGATGTCTGATTCTGTAATCGTTCCGTCTCTTTCAGACGGCTTTCGACCTCCTGTTGTTCCTTCAGCAAATCTTCTTTAGACGTGGCATCAACGGACACACTAGTTCCAATCAAAGCTAAGCTCAGGACGGCAGAATAGAATCGGACTTTCATGAGAAGCATCTCTCCTCTATTTTATTTTTGAGTAACTGATTTAAATCTTCAAGAAACGACCGAGTGATGTCGTTGATCCCCATACACCGATGAATGCACCGAGTCCGAGCAGGATTAAGACGACTTGTGCCGACAATTCACCTGGTGGAATCAACGAGAAGATTCCCGCATTCACGGTAGAAAGTTGGGGTTGGATCGCATTGTAGGAGACTTCATAACCGAAGTAGACGACGACGATCGGAATGATGGCACCTAATATGCCCATCAATAATCCTTCGACGAAGAATGGGGCACGGATGAATCCGTTTTTCGCTCCGACGAGGCGCATGATCTCGATTTCCCGGCGACGGGAGAAGATCGTGACTTTAATCGTGTTCGAAATGAGGAACATCGCCATGAACGTCAATCCGACGATCAGGATGATTCCACCGATCCGAACTCCTTCAAGGAAACTAAACATCTTTTTAACATATTCCTTACCGTATTCGACACTATCTACATTTTCCATTTTTTTGATGGAATTTGCAAGTGTTTCTGTCTCTTTTGGTGAGGTAGCTTTGACGATGTACCGGTCATGAAGCGGATTATCCTTTTCAACCGACTGGTAGGCCTGGGAACCTTCGCCAAGTTGCTCCTTGAAGCGGTCCAGTTCTTCTTCTTTCGAACTGTAACGAACGGAGTCGACACCCGGCATCTGCTTGAGTGCTTCACCGACTGAATCGATCTTCGACTGGTCTGCTTCTCGTTCGACGAACACTTGGATTTCAACGTCTTTTTCGACGTTATCGGAAATCTTGTTGACATTGAACATGAGCATCGCGAATATTCCTACGAGAAGTAACGTGACGGTAACGGCACTGACAGAAGCGAATGTCATCCAGCCGTTCCGGACGAGACCTTTTGCCCCTTCCCGTAAATGACGGAATCCATTAAACTTCATAGCCGTACATTCCTTTCTCTTCGTCTCGGACGATTTTTCCTCCATCGATCGCTAAGACACGATGACGCATCTTGTTCACGATGTCCCGGTTGTGTGTCGCCATTACGACCGTTGTCCCACGGCGATAGATCTCTTCGAATACTTCCATGATCTCCCAGGCTGTATCCGGGTCCAGGTTTCCAGTCGGCTCATCGGCGATGACGAGTGACGGACGGTTGACGATGGCTCTCGCGATCGAGATCCGTTGTTGTTCGCCCCCAGATAATTCGTCCGGATAGTTGCGCTCTTTATGCTTGAGCTTAACAAGATCGAGTACTTCGAGTACTTTCTTCCGGATTTGTGCTTTGTCTTCCCCTACGACTTCTAGCGCAAAGGCGACATTTTCATAAACCGTCAGTGACGGGAGTAATTTAAAATCTTGGAAGATGACGCCGATTTGGCGACGAAGTTCGGGGATTTGACGGTTCTTCAACTTACCGACTTCGATTCCTTTAAACAAAAATGAACCGCTCGTTGGTTTCTCTTCGCGGTACATCATTTTCATGAATGTTGATTTACCCGCACCCGACGGACCGACGATATAGACGAATTCGCCTTGATTGATCGTCAAATCGACCTCACGGAGTGCCGTGACGCCGTTCGGATAAATCTTACTGATTCGTTGCATCTTGATCACGTACTTCACATCCTTACTTATTTACTGATGCTGAATGAATAGGTCCAAAAACCTACCGACCACCATTATAACAGGGACAAAATTGAACGCACATTACAATCAAATGTCATTTCAGGCGATTATACCATAAAAAGAGGCACGAATGACGAACACATGTCGTGTGTGTCATCTCGTACCCCATCATATCCCATAATCATTTTTTAGCAGCGAGCCAGTCGGCAACAGCCATGATTTCTTTATCATCTTTCAGGATACCAGCAGGCATTTGCCCTTTCCCGTTCTTGATGATTTTTTGAATCTCTTCTGAAGAATATTTCGAGCCAACCTTCGTCAAATTCGGTCCGACGTTTCCTTCAAGGTTTTTACCATGACACGTCGCACAGTTTGTTGCGAAGATTTTCTCAGCATCTACACCAGATTGTGTCTTCGACGAATCATCGTTCATCGTTGACTCATCCTTCGTGCCTGACGATGAATCATCAGAACTCGAATCGTCACTACCACCACATGCCGCGAGCGCAAGTGTCGTTCCTAAGCCTAACGCGAGTAACAAGTTTTTCAGCTTCATCCGGATATCCCCCTCTTGTAAGTATCTACATAAACGCTACTGACCTAGTTAGAGTATAACCGTTATCCGGAGGAGTTAAGCGTGATTTCACAAAAACTTCACGAGTTCAGAACGATTACGGCACATTACGGTAGCGTTTATCGTCTGTAAACCCGAGTCCGAGCACCTCATGGGCTTCACTGACGACGAGGAATGCCGATGGATCGATGTGTTTGACGATTTCCTTTAATGTCGTGATTTCTCCTTGACGAACGACGACCATCAGCATTGGTTTGCGTGTCCGAGTGAACGCTCCCGCTGCCTCGATCTCCGTCGCCCCGCGATCGAGCGTCTCGAAGATTTCCTTCACTAACGCTTCCCGTTGATCGGAGATGATGTAGGCAAGTTTGTCGTTCGTGATTCCGAGCTGGACGACGTCGATCATCTTGATCGTGATGAACAAAGCGACGAGTGCATACAGCCCAATCTCAAGCGAGAAGATCGTCGCCGCACTAATGACGATCGTGCCGTCAAGCAAGGCGATACACAGATGGAGTGGCAATTTCGTGAAACGATGCAGGATTTGCGCAATCAAATCCATTCCTCCGGTCGACGCTCGCCCCCGGAAGATCAGACCGAGTCCAATCCCGACCCCGGCACCACCGAAGATTGCAGCAAGCATCGGATTCATTGTCGCAGCCGGAACATCGAACCGCTCATATACGAGAATGACGACCGGTAAGAAGATCGACCCGACGAGTGATTTGACCCCAAAGCCCATCCCGAGGATCATCCAACCGATCGCAAGCAAGACGACGTTCGCGACGAGTTGGAACAATCCTGGCGAGATCCCGAACAAATCGTTCAAGACGATCGATAAGCCACTGACCCCTCCCGAGGCGAGTTGGTTCGGTGCTAAAAATAAACTAAAGGCACTTGCGACGAACAAGGACCCGATTAACAAATACGCATAATCGCGCACGACTTCCTGACGTGTCGATGTCATGACATTCCATTTCCCCTTATCAATTGATTCTCGTGTTTCATTTTAGCGGAAAAGTCAGACAACGACTAGACAGGCGGAACAACTCACAGTGTTCCCTTTATACCGCACTAAAGGGTGGACTGTAGCGAACGATACCGCTAACGCCACGTAATCCATTCCGTTCGAGTGCAAGAACGAGAAAGACCTCCGGCGGAACGGGGAACGGCGGCTTGATACCGTAGTCAATCGCCCGTTCAAAGCCGAACTGTGGATAATAGCTGTCGTGACCGAGGACGACGATGTGGGATTCCCCGGCGTCCCGCGCATCCTCGATCACTTGACGGATCAATTCAGAGCCGATACCCTTTCGCTGCCAGGTGGGTAGGACACCGACCGGCGCTAAGGCAAGCGACGGGATGTCATCGATATGGATCCGGCTCAACAGGACATGACCAACGATTTCTCCTTTATCAGTCACGGCGACGCGACCGAAGACTGGTTGCGCGGCTTCTTCCTCGCGTAACGCAACAACGAGATTCGCTTCGTTTGGTTGTTCGAATGCCGCTTCATGGACGAGCCGAATTCCCGTGGCGTCCTTGAAGCCTTCTTTACGGATGATCATTAGTTATTGCTCCCTTCAAGTAGTTTGGTTGCGAGGAGCGTGAACTCGGTCGGGATGTTCTCACCGTTCCATCGCGTTTCTCCCAAAATTCATGTGCTCGGTATTCCCACGCCTGTTTGTTGACCCGACTTTGCTTCTTCATCACGTTTCCCCCTTTGACGGTCAAAAAACCAGTCGAACATCGTCCGACTGGTTGGTTGTCTTACATATTCATGAGACGGAGGTACGCATCGATGAAGCCCATGATGTCACCATCCATTGCCCCTTGCGTGTTCCCGACTTCATAGTTCGTCCGGTGATCCTTGACCATGCTGTATGGATGGAAGACGTACGAACGGATTTGGCTACCCCACGCGATATCCGATTTTTCACCACGGATTTCGTCGAGTTTCTTTTGTTGCTCTTCGATTTCGCGTTGATAAAGTTTCGCTTTCAACATCTTCATCGCTGCTTCACGGTTTTTGATCTGCGACCGTTCTTGTTGACAGGAGACGACGACGCCTGTTGGTACGTGTGTGATCCGGACAGCCGAGTCCGTCGTATTGATGTGCTGACCACCGGCACCAGAGGCACGGTACGTATCGATCCGTAAGTCTTCTGTACGGACTTCGATATCGATGTCATCGTTGAATTCCGGCATGACGTCACACGAGACGAACGATGTATGACGACGGCCTGACGAGTCAAACGGTGAGATCCGGACTAAACGATGGATCCCTTTTTCGGCTTTTAAGTATCCATAGGCATTGTGCCCTTGAATACGGAGCGTGACCGATTTGACACCTGCTTCATCACCCGGTTGGTAGTCCATCGTTTCGACTTTCCAACCCTGCTTGTCGCAGAAACGTTGGTACATACGCAGTAACATTGATGCCCAGTCTTGTGACTCGGTACCACCCGCACCTGGGTGTAACTCGAGGATTGCGTTGTTTGCGTCATACTCGCCGTTCAAGAGGATTTGTAGTTCGAAGTCTTCGAACTTCTTCTTAAGGTCGCCAAGTTCTGACTCGAGCTCTTCTTGAAGATCCGCATCCGGCTCTTCCTTGATCAATTCGTACGTCAAAGCAACGTTTTCGTGACCTGCTTCGAGTTCTTTGTATTTGTCGACCATCGCTTTTAAGCCGTTCGACTCATCGATGACTTTTTGTGCCGATTCCTGGTTGTTCCAGAAGTCTGGGTACGTCATCTCGTTTTCAAGTTCTTCGATCCGGGCAATCTTCGACTCGAGGTCGAGTGATGCCTTATATTCGTCGAGTTTCTTTTCCATCCACTCGGCGGTGTTGCGAATTTCTGCTAATTCCATGTGTTCCACCTTCTCTTTCCGTGAAAAGAGGCAGGAATCTCCTGCCTCTCTTTCAGTCGATTCATCACTTATGCCTGACGGCCGTGACAGTTCTTATATTTCTTACCGGATCCACACCAGCACGGATCATTGCGTCCGATTTGGTCGTTTGGATTTTTCCGGACCGGTTTTTTCTTGACCGCTTTATCTTCCTTACCAGAAACCGCGACTTCGTCTTGGACGACTTTTTCGCGTTTGAGGTTCGGGTCGAGATCTGCACGAAGGACGAATTGCGTCACTTCTTCAGCGATCGCAGCGTTCATCGCATCAAACATCATCGAACCTTCTGATTGGTATTCACGGAGCGGGTCGTTTTGACCGTATGCCCGAAGGTGAATCCCTTCACGGAGTTGATCCATCTGATCGATGTGGTTCATCCAGTGTTGGTCGACGGCACGTAGGACGATGACTTTTTCGAACTCATCGAATGCTTCTGCTGGGACTTCTGACCGTTTGTGCTCGTAGTGCGCGAATGTGCGCTCTTTGAGCAACTCGATGATCTCTTCGCGTTCTTTTCCGAAGAGGTCGCTTTCCGTGACCTTCTCTTCGATCGCAAGCGTCTGGTTCGCCCACTCCGCAAGTGCACCGATGCTCCATTCTTCCGGTACGAACTCGACCGGCGTATATTGATGGACGCCTGCTTCAATCGTCTGCTCGATCATCGGACGGACGATATCTGACACGGAACCGGCATCGAGAATCGCTGCCCGGTCCGCGTACATGACTTTCCGTTGATCTGCCATGACGTTATCGTAGCCGAGGACTTGTTTCCGCGCATCAAAGTTATTTCCTTCGACGCGTTTTTGAGCCGATTCAACGGCACGAGACACCATCCGACTCTCGATCGGTTGCGAATCATCCATTCCGAGACGATCCATCATCGACTGCAGCGAATCAGAACCAAAGCGACGCATCAATTCATCTTCAAGTGAGAGATAGAATTGTGATGCACCTGGATCCCCTTGACGACCGGCACGACCACGGAGCTGGTTATCGATCCGGCGTGATTCGTGACGTTCTGTCCCAAGGATGTAGAGACCACCTTTTTCTAAGACACCTTGACCGAGCTTGATGTCGGTACCACGACCGGCCATGTTCGTTGCGATCGTGACCGAGTTCGCTTGACCCGCGTTCTCGATGATCTCCGCTTCACGTGCATGGTTCTTCGCGTTCAAGACTTCGTGACGGATGCCACGTTTTTTGAGGATGTTACTCAGCAACTCCGACGTCTCGACGGCAACCGTACCGACGAGGACTGGTTGTCCTTCACGGTGGGCACGTTCGATTTCGTCTGCGACAGCAGCAAACTTCCCGTTCATCGTTTTGAAGATCAAGTCCGGCATATCGTTTCGGACGACCGGCTTGTTCGTCGGAACCGGTACGACGTGCATGTTGTAGATGTTACGGAACTCTTCTTCCTCCGTCTTCGCTGTACCGGTCATTCCGGCAAGCTTCGTATACATCCGGAAGAAGTTTTGGTACGTGATCGTCGCAAGGGTCATGGATTCGCGTTGAATCTCGACGCCTTCCTTCGCTTCGATCGCTTGGTGCAGACCTTCCGAATAACGACGACCTTCCATGACACGACCCGTGAATTGGTCGATGATCATGACTTCGTCTTCACGAACCATATAGTCGACGTCGCGATGCATGACGGCGTTCGCCCGCAGCGCGAGGCTTAAGTGATGGTTGAGCGCGACGTGTTCGAGACCAAACAAGTTATCAATACCGAAGTATTTTTCAGCACGGTCGATTCCTTGCTCCGTCAACAGGACACTCTTCGTCTTGATGTCGACCGTGTAGTCTTCCTCTGCCTTCATGATTTTCGCGAACGCATCGGCTTGTGAATAGAGCGCTGTCGATTTTTCGGCCGATCCTGAGATGATGAGCGGAGTCCGCGCTTCATCGACGAGAATCGAGTCGACTTCATCGACGACGGCATAACTGAGTGGACGTTGAACGCGGTCTTCTTTGTAGAGGACCATGTTATCACGCAAGTAATCGAAACCGAACTCGTTGTTCGTTCCGTACGTGATGTCACAGCTGTATGCTGCTTGTTTTTCTTGACGCGACATGCTTGAGAGATTCAAGCCGACCGAGAGACCAAGTGCTGCATAAAGCGGCTCCATGATGTCACGGTCACGTTTTGCGAGATATTCGTTGACGGTAACGACGTGTACGCCGTTGCCAGCGAGAGCATTCAAATAGACAGGGAGTGTTGCGACGAGCGTCTTACCTTCCCCGGTCTTCATTTCGGCGATATCCCCATTGTGCAGGACATATCCACCAATCAACTGAACGCGGTAGTGGCGCATGCCGAGAACGCGTGTTGACACTTCGCGACAGACCGCGAAGGCTTCCGGTAAAATATCATCTAAGTCTTCTCCGTTAGCGAGACGCTCACGGAATTCAACGACTTTCCCTTCCAGTTCTTGATCCGATAACGCACCGATTTGTGTCTCGAGCGCTTCCACAGCGTCTGCTGCTTTTTCGGCTTTCTTCAGGACACGTTTCGTTGGTGCAAATAATTCTTTTAGAAAATTAGCCATGCCTTACAGTCCCCTTACTTCGAACGATTCTTTGAACGAACAGAATTCCGAGATTTTTCCTTTATTCAGTGTACCGAATACGACGTCAAATTTCAACAAGCGGACCAAGCAGCGGTCTCGCTCTTTTGTCGTAGAGCAAACGTACCTTGTTTAGAAATAGTTTTCCATCATATCAAAAAGGGACTCGCCCGTAAGAGCGAGTCCCTGTTGCATTCATTATTCTGGTTCAATCAAACCGTAACGACCATCCTTACGACGGTAGACGACGTTCGTGTTGCCCGTTTCTGCGTCTGAGAAGACGAAGAATGCGTGCCCGAGCATGTCCATCTGAAGAATCGCTTCTTCCGTATCCATTGGTTTGAGTGTGAAACGCTTCGTCCGAACGAGTTCGAGTTCTGCCTCGTCCTCTTCATAGACTGGCGCTTCCGCTTCCGGTCCTTCGAGTATTTTGAAGTACTCTCCGATGCCGCCTTCTTTAGCGCGCCCTCTCCGGTTCAATTTCGTTTTGTGTTTCCGGATCTGACGTTCGAGCTTATCGACGACGAGGTCGATTGCTGCATACATATCGCCATTGACATCTTCAGCACGGAGCAAGAGGTTTGGCATTGGAATCGTCACTTCGACTTTTTGTTTCTCATTGTTGACTTTGAGATTGACATAAGCCGTTTGCGCTTCCGTAGGAGTTGTAAAATAACGAGTTAACTTTTCAAGCTTTTTCTCGACGTAATCCTTGAGAGCATCTGTGACGTCCAAGTTTTCACCGCGAATGTTGTAGATCATGTAAACTCCTCCTTAAGTAACCGGTTGAACCTATGAATTCGAGATGCTCCAGTCGTTTCCTTCTGAATATTCGAAATTCTTTGGTTCGTTTTTATTATAGCACGATAAGTGAAGGAAGACCATGAGAACAATGACATTCTCATGAACGTTCACTACTGTTCTTAGCGTACGATAATATTGAAGCATGTTGATGTTAACGTATATACCCGTTTTTATCGAACTCAAAACAAAAAAACCGCTTTTAGGCGAATAGCCTAAAAACGGTGGCGGCTGCTATTGGATTAGATCTTTGAAACGTTCGCAGCTTGTGGACCACGATCGCCTTCAACGATTTCAAATTCCACTTCTTCGCCTTCTTCAAGTGATTTATAACCATCGACTTGAATCGCTGAGAAGTGTACGAATACGTCTTTCGCGTCAGACGTTTCGATGAATCCATAACCTTTTTCAGCATTAAACCATTTTACTTTACCTTGTTCCATTCGAATTCACGTTCCCTTCGCAAACCAGAGTTCGAGAGCAAGCTCTCTACGGCTTAGTCTATCAAAAGAAGGAATTATTGACAATTAAAAATTCTGATTACTTTGAATTCATTCTAAAAAATGAATAATATTCCCTACTTATTGCTCTATATTTAAAAAAATTACATTGTCATTACAGTTGTATTATTGTATTATATCGTTAGTAATTACCTATTTTATCCATTGTCCTATCTTAAGGAGGATGTAGTCGAATGCGACCATTCCATAATGACGAAAAGTATCGAATCACGAAACGGACGGTGGCGATTCTCCCGTGCTACGACATGATGAAGCAATCCATCATCGTACTCGAGGATGGCTCGACCATCATGACCCCGCTTCGACCGTATCAACTACTGCAGCTTTCCTGCAGGCAATACAACAGTTCCATTGAGGAACGCATCGTGACCGCAAAACGTGTCGCATCTGTAAAAGGAAAAGTACCAGTCGTCATTGAACCGACACTCGGCCTCGTGTTTTTCCCAACAAAATCACCGAAACGTGATGATTGCGAGTGGTATGCTTGGAGCCACATGTCTGAAGTCATCGAGGAAGACGGACAGACGAAGCTCAAGACTCGTAATGGCATGATCCTTCCCGTAAACGCCTCTCCTTACATCGTCCGCAACCAAATGAAAGCAACTGGCGAGCTGATGGCTCGTTATCAACAATTGAACGCGATGACATTAGAGGAACGCTTTAATGCAATCAAATCTTAAAGAGTAACCGTAAAAAAATCAGGGTTGGGCGATGAATTCGCTCAATCCTTTTTGGTTTCTGCCGATATATAATGAGATGACAGTTTTAAAAAACAAGGAGGCTTCTCGATGAACATCCAATTGAATCCGGCACGTCCGGCGCAATCCCCTGGTCAGACGCCGCTTTTGGAGACAAAGACCTATAAAGGAACGGTCCTTGAGCAGACTGGTCCGCATACGGCTCTCGTCCAGGTCGGTCGGGATAAGATCGAGATGACCTTCACAGGCGACGTTCCGACAGGTGATTTCCAGTTCAAGGTCAAAGGACAGACAGCAGAAGGTTACCTGATTGAACAACTGACACCAGCGACACCGGATGCGGAAACGCCACCTGTCCTGTCTGTTCCATTAAATGTCGATCCCGCGTTACTAGAAGGTGTACCGGCTGAACTGAAACAGGCCGTCGCGAAGTTACTCGCGAGCGGTCAATTGCCACAGACGCCGGAAATCGTCGCCCAGCTCGTGACGGCACTGCAAGGAACGTACAAGGACTTAGCACTCGAACTCGTGTCGCGACCGGACACGGCACTGCCCGTTGACGCCGACGTCTTGATCGCAAGTCTCCTTGCGACGACGGAAGACTATCCAGATGTCCTGCCGGAGCGCGACGCCTTAACGGAGCAACCGACGTTCGAAAAAGCCGTCGCGCTTGACGTCGCTCGCGTCACACTACCGACGCAACGCGAGATCGAGACAGCGTCGCCCTTGCATATCCGACAATACATCGAACACCTACCAGCGGAAAAGCGCCCGGCACTCGTCGCAACGCTCGAACAAGGCGAGATCGAAACGGTTCGTAAACAGTTGACGCCCTACTTCCCGCAAGTGCCGCTCGATCCGAAGACGAGCGTCCGTGAGCAACTGATCGGTCTGACGGCACGGGCAAGTCAATCGGAACCAGTAACAGGGCAACCGGCACCGGTCCGCTCTGCCTTGACGCTTGTCCGCGAAGTGACGCCACGGCTTGCTGAGATCACGAATGATTTCAAGAGCCAACAGCGAACGATCGTCTCCCAACTCCGGCAAATCGAACCGCTCGTCGAGACACGTCCGGCCCAGATGGTCGCCGTCATCGAGAGTACGGCGCAACGCTTAAAACAAGTCTTCCAGCAAACGGACGCCTTATTACATACCTCGATGAAGGATGAAAAACAGCTAGTCCACTTTTTATCGAAACTCGAACGGGGTGCGGAACTGGCGTTACTCGGACGCGGAACAGAAGCAAAAGCCGTCTTACAAGAAGTCCGGGTTGCGTTTGAAGCCTTCCGTTATGCGCCAGCAAACGTTCGTCCGACTTACTTACCGGAGATGCAGGGACTACTGCCACAAGCGCCGTTTCCTTCGTCACAAACGGCACAAAAAGCCGTTCCATATGAGCCGCAACAGAACAGCCCACGTCTTTTGCAAGAGACCGTCCAAAAGACGCTTCAGCTCCAGACCGCGGAACTGAAACTGAGTACGCCAGCAGCGAATCCGGAAGCCGCCAAATTGCAGACGTTCCTTGCAGCACAACAGCAAGTCAATAAACCGGACAGTCAGCAACAGTTGAACCAGATTTTACTCGCCTTACCGGTCCAACTTATTGAAGCGACGGCAGGACTCCACGTCCATTTGCAAAACAAACGGCCGGACGAAGTGATCGACTGGGAAAACAACACGTTGTACGTCCAGCTCAATACGCCACGCCTCGGGGAGATTGGTGTCCGGGTCGAGACCGTCAATCGCAAGATGCAGATCACAATCGAAAACGATCATCCGGTCCTTGAGCAACTGGCAACACCGTTCCTCGATCGGACGACGGATGCCTTGCAAGCAACCGGTTACCAAGACGTCCGCATCCAGTTCCGTCCATTCACGCGTGAGCAAATCACAGAAACCGTCAAACAAGACGAGACACCAAGTGGCTACGACTACCGTATTTAAAAGGGGAGACCGATATGTATCAGAAAATCGATTTAACCGGACGCAAGACTGCTGCTGTCCTCCGCTACGATGAAGCATCCGGTCAAGCACCGGTCGTCGTCGCTCGAGCTAGTGGTCAAGCCGCCGATCGCATCCTGCAAGAAGCACGGGCGAACGGGGTCGCAATCGAACACGATACGTCCCTGCTCGGTCACTTGCTTGATCTCGACCTTGGGACAGCGATCCCACCGCAACTTTATGACGTGATGGCAGAACTGCTCTTACTGATCGAAGAACTCGACAACGCGAAAGGACGGCAGACATGACAGAACAAGAACTCTACGCGATGACCCCACAACAGCTGACGGAAGTCATGTTGACGGGACTCGTCCTTCAATACGATCGTGCCATTCTCGCACGTGATACGAACCGCTTTGACGAGGTCAACGAACGCTTACAAAAAGCTTATCAGTTACTCGACAAACTGCAGGCAGGGTTACACGACGCCGGTGGCATCATCACGGCACAACTGGACGCGCTCTACCACTATCTTGCTGAGCAAACGTTACAGGTCTATATGACACCAGCCGTTCTCGACGAGCTACTCGAACTGGTAGAAGACTTACGCGTCACCTGGCAAGCGGCACAGACCGTCGATCGACCACTCGTGCGCGCCGCACATCATCAACGATACGAAGGGATGGAATACGAATGAGAATCACGAATAACGTCCAAGCCTTGAAGGCTTACCGCAACCTCAGCATCAACCAGACGAACGTCAAGACGACGATGGATAAACTATCGAGCGGTCAAAAAATCAACCGGGGTGCGGATGATGCAGCTGGTCTCGCGATCTCGGAGAAGATGCGTAATCGTTTGAAGGCACTCGATAAAGCAGAACAGAACGTCCTTGACGGCGTCTCGATGATTCAAACGGCTGAAGGTGGTTTGAGTGAGACACACAACCTCTTGCAACGGATGCGCGAACTCGCCGTCCAAGCTGGGAACGGGACACTCGCGACAGAAGACCGGACAGCAATCCAGGAAGAAATCAACCAGTTGACGAACGAGGTCTCGCGGATCGCAAAGACGACCCAGTTCAACGGTAAAGAATTGTTGAGCGGGAAGTTCAACGGTAAAGAATTGTTGAGCGGGAAGTTCAACGATGCCGACAGTGCCCTGTTCATCCAAACGAATGCTGGGGCAAACGAAGGGATCTCGATCACGATTAACGACATGCAAGCCCTTGCGATCGGCGTCAGTTCAACGACACAAACTGATCCCTCGATTCGTCCGCTTGATTTTTCGAGCGGTGACGCACCGGAGTACGCCCTGAGCGTCATGACGGCAACGGACGCGAATGATGCGATCAGCCATTATACGAAAGCAATCGATACGATCTCTCAGCAACGTTCACAACTCGGGGCGATCCAGAATCGGTTTGAAGCGACGTCATCCGTCCTCAGCGTCAGCGTCGAGAACTTGACGGCGTCGGAATCACGGATTCGCGATACCGATATGGCGCGTGAAATGATGGAATATGCGAAGTACAACATCCTCAACCAATCGGGGATGGCGATGATCGCTCAAGCGAACGCCCTACCGCAAGGCGTCTTACAATTACTCAACTAAGGAGGCAGATCCGATGGATATCCGCCGCATCCAAGAAACCCAACGACTCCAGTCCTTAAAAGGTGGTCCGCGTGAAGTCGAGGCGTCGACGACCTTCTCTGCCTTGATGCAGGAGAAACGGGACCACAAAGGCTACGAGCGCCTGCAACAAAAGCTCGCGCTCGTCGAAGAACACGGGCAACTGCTCGCTGAAAGTCAGACGATCGAGCACCTCGAAAGCTATAAAGAAAAGATCAAGGACTTCTTAAAAGATGCCCTCGACCAATCACAACAACTCGAAGAGAAGCGCGGCTTCAACCGCCGTGGTCGGACGAAGATCTATAAAGTCGTCGAGCAAGTCGATGCGAAGCTCCTTCAGTTGACGAATACGGTCATCTCTGGCGAATCGCGCCGGCTTGATATCCTCGATCAAGTTGGCGAGATCAAAGGAATGCTCGTCAACGTCTTCGTGTAATCTAGATTAGAGGAGTTCCCCCACATGCCAGACTTATATCTTAAAAAATGCACCTGCCCCTACTGCTTGAAGACGACGGAGACGAAACGTGTCCTGTCGCGACATATCCGTGTCGCCTCGACTGACTTTGATGGCTTCATCCGCCATCAAGGCGTCAACGTCTACCTCTATGAACCGGTTCAGTGCAGCCATTGTCGGTTCTTCTTCCACGAGTCGTTCGGAAAGTTGTCGCCGGACGTTCGGGCGACCTTGCAAGATCACATCCTGTCGACGCTTCCCGTATTGCCGTTCGCTAGCACGGAGCGGACGATCGAGCAGGCGATCCAGCTCTATAAACTCTGTCTGTACGCGGCTCAAGTGACGGAACAAAAACCAGCCATTCAAGCAATGCTCGGCGTTCGTCTATCCTGGTTGCATCGCTTGACCGGTCAACAGAACGAAGAACAACTTTGGGCGAGTCGAGCGATTGAAAAATACGTACCTCTATACGACAACTACACGTCCGTCAAAGAGAGCGGGCTTCCAGAAGACGTCCTGTTATTGCGGATCGCCGACCTGCATGCTGTGATGAAAGAGAAAGAGCAGGCTCGCCTATGGTACAGCCGCTTATTCCAAAGTAAGACAGCGACCGATAAAATCAAAAAAGACGCACGAACCCACTGGGAATGGGTGCAAGAGCAGGACTGATCTTTGTTCGTCATCAGACGGAACAAGGATTTTTTCACTGCTCGCAATCGCGCGGAGACGATCACCTACGCCGAGAACGTCCTCCTTCGCTTAAACGATCCGTTTTTCTTTGACGCAACGGCGATGCAGGTCACGCCATCAATCGGTATCGCTCGTTACCCTGACGATGGGCGGACGACGAGTCTCTTATTGATTCGCGCCGACGAAGCGATGTATACGGTTAAACAGGAAGAGAAGAACGCCTACCGCTTTAAATGAACGGCAAAATGCCCCGTCCAAACAAAGGGACAGGGCATTTTTTGTCATGAGCTTACGACTCACGACGATATTTTTCTTCTTCGTAGGCATCCGGTGCATCGGAGACAGGGCGTTCGAACTCTTCCCATGATTCCGATTCGACGTCCGGTTCAATGAACTGATCGTACGAGCCGTCCGATTGGAAATACGGCTGCGGTACGGGACGCTTTTTGTCTTCCCGCTTGGTCACGAAAGATCCCTCCCTCACACAAGAAAGTTACTGACGAGAATCAAAATACGGTGAAAAACTATGATCGACTTCTTCGTACGGATCAACGTACGATTTACGACTCGTTTGCGTCTGACGCAACTGACTGATTTGTACCCCTAATTTAGCCGTTTCTGCTGATAATTTCAAGTCGATTTTCCGACTATCAGCGACGAGTTCCTGGATGACGGCTTGGTTGGCACCAGCAAGCAAATTCGAGTGTGCCGCGATGAACGCTTCTCGTTCGTTCAGCAGGCCTTGAATCTTCTCGATCCATGCGTCAAACGTCTCTTCATTCGGCGTTTGATCAAGCAGTTCAATCAGTCGTTTCGTCTTCAGGCGAAGCGGATCGAGCGGACTCATCGTTGCCGTGCGAGTTTCATCGCTTCTTTCCATGTCTCACGGAATTCTTCCGCAAAACCGATGACTTCGTCAATTGCAACAAGGTCGTTTTTAACGTTGGCATCAATCAAGCGTGTTTGCATGTAGTCATAAAGGCTATTCAAGTCTTTCGATAGCGCAATCGATTGATTGAGCGTCAGTTGCAACTCACTGATGATTGCTTGCGCTTTTTGAATGTTCGTATTTTTTTGTTCGATCATCTTCTGTTCGATCGCTCGTTTCGCAAGCATCGAGAATTTGATTAATCCTTCATATAACATCAATGTTAAATCTTGAGGTAACGCCGTCGTTACCGAGTTCGTTTGATACGTCGTATAAGGGTTCATCGCGTTTCCTCCTTTTTATCCTTGTCCGAGATAATTCGCAAGCGTCGCCGACTGACTGTTCGCTTGGTTCATCGCTTGTTCCATCGCTGCAAATCGGCGATAATAACTGTCTTCTTTTCGTTTCAGTTTGTCTTCCCACGACAGCATACTTTTATCGAGATCAGCAAGTGATTTCCCGAGGCGATAGGTCGTCGCAACGGCACCGTCACGTCCAGCGACTCCAGAAATTTTATCGCGGAGTGTCGTTGCGAATCCTTGGATTTGACGAACGAAGCCATCGAGTCCATTCGGATTCGGAATCGTATTCCCTTGCGCGTCCTTCGTGGGCTCCGGCGCATCAGCGGTGAATAGCTTATAGACACCTTCTGGCTGTTCTTCGAGCATCTTTTTCAATTTCGTTTCGTCGATTTTTAGTTTCCCACCATCTCGGAAATCACTCGTTGAAGTGATTCCGATTTGCGACATGTACTGGAGTTGGATCGTATCCGTACCTGACGTATACGAGTAACCCGTATCGATTTTTGACGAGATGGCGCTTCGGAACTGATTCATACCGTCCTGTAAGTAGCTATCGTTCTTGAGAACACCACTCATTGCTTTCTCTTCCCACTTCTTGACTTCGTCCTCGCTGAGTTCCTTACGCTGCGCATCCGTCAATGGTTGATAGTCTCGATATTTTTCTTCACGAACCTTTTTGTTCATCTTATCGATGACATCGTTGTATTTATCGACGAAGTTCTTGATTGAATCAAAGTTTTTCTGTGTATCGAGTGTCGTATTGATCGTCGTTGCTGTCGTCGTGACATTGTTCAAGGTGATTGTCAGACCGTTCTGCGTAAAAGTATTCATTGTTTGTTCGAGTTGTTGTCCACCAATCGTATACTTCGCGTTTTTCCCTTCACGACCGAGTATTGCATCCTCTGAATTGACCTTCGCGGTGTTATTTGAGGCATCGACGATCGAAATGTCGGCACCGTTTGGATTCAAGTTACCGGTACTTGTTTTCGTTAAAACGAGTTTCCCTGTCAAATCATTAAATACCGCGTTCATTCCTAGGCTGGTTTTACCGTTGATTGCCGCGGTTAAGTCAGAGATTTTTTGTGTTGCATCAAGCTGCAATGTCTCAGTTACCGCTTTACCTGTCGCATCGAAGGTGTTAATTTGGACATTGATTTTGCCATTCGCATCTTTCGTGAACAATCCACTTTCTTCAAGTGTCGCGTCACTCTTTTTCCCACTTGCTGCGACCATCGTTACCGAAGCGGCACTTGCCAGTTGATCGATACTATCAATCGTCACACTGCCAGCTGACGCTGTTGGACTCGCCGTTACCGTCAATGCCGTCGGATTAGAACTCGTAACCGTTTTTGATTGATAGTTTTTTGATAACAGCATATCGCTTGCAGCTGTCCGGAAATCAAGTAACGCCCGATTCATCTCCCGATACGCATCGCGTTGCCATGTCAGCGTCTGTTTCTTTTGTGATAAACGATCGACCGGTGCCCGTTCCGCCTGCATCAATTGTTTGATCATCGTTTCTGTATCAATTCCACTTGCTAAACCGCTCAGTCGAATACCTGCCATCCAATCAGTCCTTTCCGTTAAATCCGTTTATCGATCAATTGATTAAATTCCATGAATGCTGCAAAGAAATCGAGTTCCTTTTTACTCGGAATTTCCTGGACGACGTTATTATTCGTATCGACGACTTGAATGTAATATTCATTGAGCTGTTCATGTTTGACGAACTTCAATCCTGTTCGTTGCAGTTCAAGTTTGATATTCGCCTGCTCCATCGCTGTTTCAAGTTTCATAATATGCTGTGGTGTCGGTAGGACAACGACTCCTTCTTCTGCTAGCGCTTCCTGATTCGCTTCCACAAACACATTCCGTGTCGCTTCGTACGGTAGGACGTTCGAAGGTAGATGAAGGCGAATTTCCGTATTGATGGAATTCATAGTCGGTCACTCCTTTTTATTCTCTATGTAGTATATCGGCTGAATCAGATATTTTGTAAGTATTAATTTAAGGAAGATGATTTTGGGGTAATTAGAACATATGATCCCATATAGAAGGAGGTACTCTAATGCTACTGCTAAACAATCTATCATCGTCACAACAAGCTATTTTATTAGCTAGTATTCTCGGAGATGGAGAAATCACAAAGTGTTATCCCGGTTCTAGACGAAAGAACAATAGTTATCGTGAACACTTTGGAGAGTCACAGTGTTTTTATCGGGAATGAAAGCGACAACTGCTTCCTGATTTGCTATACATTCGTCAAAACAACTTAGTGTCACGCTCTCTTCCGTTATTTACGGAGCTTTATCCATACTTTTATCCTTCTAATCAAAAAGATATTCCTTTCAACTTACTGCCCTTATGTAATCACCCACTTTTCTTATTGACCCTTTATCTTGATGACGGTTCATTGATTGTCTCAAAGCACCTCACATCTAAACAACAACTGATCGTTTCTCCTACAATCGCACTTTATCTTCAGTCTTTCCCTAAACAGTCACTGACACTCTTTTGTGAATGGTTAAATCATAATTTCCGACTCCATTTCAGAGTAGCGAAAACGTCGAATGGTTCCGGATATTTCTTGCGAACAACTCGTTTTGAGGACACAATGCAGTTTCTTGATTATTTAAAGCCCTATGTAAATCAGTTGCCCGACTTTTCTTATAAACTCGATTGGCGAATTCGAATGAAACAAATTCAACAAGATCATCCACATATCCCAGTCTTAAGCACAAAGCCAAATCGGTACTTCAGTGAATTAGAATTGGAACAACTGATGAATGACGTAGCAAACCAAGTTCCTGTATCAGCAATCGCACAACGCTTAAATCGTTCGACATGGTCAATCTAAGCTAAACTCAATGCCATTAAAAAAGGTCACGGAACGAGTCCGTGACCTGAACAATCGATATGTGCCAATTACGATTAACGGAGTAATTGGAGAACGCCTTGCGGCTGTTGGTTCGCTTGCTACGCGCATTAGCTTTCGCTAATGATAAGACTATATCTTCATCCTAGATTTCCTAGGAGCTGGGCACTTCCCCCGCCGTTTACGGAGTACGGATTTCATAACCATCGGACAAGTCCATTAGGTCGTCTATCCTAGTCGTTGAACCTTCACCAAGGTTTCCCTACAGGTGCTTGGCTGCTGATTGTCCAATCCTTGATGTTTTTCAGAACGGTCACGCTCGCCGTTTCCAGCCACGTTGTCGTACATCAAGGCTCTCAGGAGTTCCAGCAATTCACCCAGTCATGATCTAATCCGTTACCAGATTAGACGCCCGGTAGAATCAATCATCGGAGGAGTTGAAGAACGCCCTGCGGTGTTTGATTCGATTGAGCCAACATTGCTTGTGCAGCTTGCGCAAGAATCGAGTTCTTTGTTTGAGTCATCATTTCTTTTGCCATATCAACGTCACGAACACGCGATTCAGCCGCTGTTAGGTTTTCAGAAGATGTCTTCAAGTTATTTGTAGTATGCTCTAAGCGGTTTTGGTATGCACCCAAACGTGAACGTTCAGCAGAAACGTTTTTAATTGCTTGATCAAGAACTTTTGTTGCAGCAGATGCTTTTGTTGCATCTGAAATATCAAGCGCTGTTTCGCCTGCTGTCGATACGTCACTTAAAGTATTAGCTGCTGATGTAGCTACGAAACTTGCTCCAGTTACACCACCATCTTTACCAGAAGCAGTTCCAGAAGCAGTTCCAGCAATTCCTAACGCACTTGCACGCATGTCATTGATTGTTACTGTAAATTGTTGTGATTGGTTCGCTCCAATTTGCAAAGAAGCTGCGCCGTCTTTAGCAACTCCGCCAGTTGCAGCTCCAGTTCCAGTTGCACCAGAAGTAAGTCCTAAATAAGTTAAAGTAGCAGCAGTTGATGACGCATCAACATTTACAGTCGAAGCTGTTCCAGTAGAACCTGAAGTTAATTTTAATTTTCCTGTTCCATCATCAGATGCAATTGTAGATCCTGCTGCAGTATTGATTTTAGAAACAATGCTCGATAACGTATCGCCAGTTGTGATAGCAGCAGTAATATTTGAACCGCCATCCACTTTAAGAACTAAGTTACCTGCATTTCCCGCAATTGCAGTTGCTACAGTAGCAGTTCCTGTCAATGTACCTGCAGTACCACCATTACTCGCAGCCCCCACTTTATTACCATTCAGTAATTTCTGTGTGTTGAACTCAGTGTTATTACCAATGCGGCTGACTTCAGAAGTCAATTGGTTCATTTCTTTCTGAATTTCAGTGCGATCATCTGCATTGTTTGTATCATTGGCAGCTTGGACAGAAAGTTCACGCATCCGTTGAAGAATATCATGCGTTTCGTTTAATGCACCTTCAGCTGTTTGGATCATAGAGATACCGTCTTGAGCATTTCGTGAAGCTTGGTCAAGCCCACGAACCTGTGAACGCATTTTTTCAGAGATTGCAAGACCTGCTGCATCGTCTCCAGCTTTGTTGATGCGAAGACCTGAAGCCAATTTCTCCATTGACTTACCTTGTGCTGCGTTTGCGCTTGAAAGTTTGTTGTGCGTGTTAAGAGCTGTAATGTTGTGATTGATAATCATTGTAATTTCCCTCCATAGGATAAGTTTTTTGTCTCTTCAAAGATCCGTCTTCTCCGAGATGTGCCCCCTGGCCGGCCCAAGGGTGACACGGTAGAATTAGTCGATGACTGCTTCCACCTTATATATCGTCGTCCATTCAAAATGTTTAACAACTTTCTTCAAAAAAATGCAAAAAAATCGTACATCCGGTTCGGACGTACGATTTCCTCATAGTTTAGAGACGCGTCGCGCCTGTCTCTTCTTGCAACTGCTCAGCAACCGCAACCAGTTCTTCCATCGCTCCATTGACTTCACCGAGTGATGCTGCTTGATGGCTTGATGCCTGCAAGACTTGTTCCGCGTGTTTCGATGCTTCCTCAACCATCGCAAGGATATTTGCTGTCGTTAAACCGACCTGATCAATTTCTTGATCCGATTTGACGACTAGCTGGTCAACCGATTTAACTCGTGAGTAGACGTTCTCTGTCGAATGATGAATCTCTTCGAACGACGAACCTGCCTGCTCGACGAGTCCGACACCGGTCGCGACTTCGCTTTGAACATCCGTCATCGCGTTCGCCGTGTCATTAACAAGACGTTTAACACCAGAAATCAAATCAGTGATTTCTTTTGCTGAGGTCGCCGTCTGTTCAGCGAGTTTTTTAACTTCTGCTGCAACAACGGCAAATCCACGTCCTGCTTCTCCTGCGCGTGCCGCTTCAATCGATGCATTCAAACTGAGTAAGTTTGTTTGTGCCGAAATATCACTGATGACATCAGTGATTCGTGAGATCTCGCCTGTCATATCCGTCAGACGACCGTTCAGTGTCGCCGACTGTTCCATCTTCTTCGAAATCATGTGCATCGCTTCAACAGAATCCGTTGCCAGTGTCTTCCCGTTCTGGGCTTCCGTCTGCATGACTGTCGCTGATTTCAATGCTTCGTTCATCTCTTTTGCAACTTCATCCATCGTCCGTTTGACCGCACCGAGGGCGTCCATCGACAAGTAGGCTTGATCGACGTTCTCGTTCATCTTCGCTGATAGCTCTGCCATCGCTGAACGAATACTCTCACCCGACGCATTCCCTTCCTGGACTGCTGCTGCGATCTCTTGCGCGGACGCTGTCAGCTTATCACTCGAGCTTCCCATCTGTGTCGCCTGTTTGCGGATATGTAAGACCATGACTTCGAGTTCGTGCATCAATTGGTCGACTTCATCCCCGCGTTTTGCTTCTTCAAAATCGACGTTGAAGTTGCCGTTCGCGACTTCGCGTGCCGTTTCTGTTGCTTTTTCGATCGCTTTGATCGGTTGACGTAGGATTAATTGCGTCAACGACGTTCCAATCAACGATAACAGTAAGCCAATCCCTGCTCCAATCCAAATCGCGTTCGTATCCGCGACATCAAGTCCACGGTGGAGATAGAGCACGAGCTGAGCTGAGATACCACTCGTGATGACCGAGATCGCCAAGACCCAAAAGAATAAACGTACCTTCAAGTTGCTTCGTAATTTACGCATAACCGAAACTCCCTTTCCTGTATCTTCTTTCACCGTCCTCACTATCGGTTTCTTTTGTAACCGTTTTAAGTCGGTTGACCCGATTTTCAAAAACACTTACCAGTGAACTGAAAAAAACACACCAAAAAGAGTGATGGACCAAATCGTCCATCACTCTCTCTTTCTTATTTCCGCTCAATCTCAACATACTTATACGAGATATCCGTTCCGACATTGTGTCGTGCGAGATTTTTGATTTCCGTATTTTGCAAGAAGGCATTCTTCCGTTGGTAGACCGGTGAGATCGCTTGATCGTCGAGCAACAAGCTTTCCGCTTTACTGAGTAAGGCGAGACGTTTGTCTTGATCGAGCTCACTTTCAGCCTGTTTCAAGAGACGGTCATACTGTTTGTTCGAATAATCCATCATGTTGAACGGGTTACCGGTCGTGAACAAGTTCAGGTATGTCGTTGCATCCTGATAGTCTGGTGCCCAGCTCGCGAGTGACAGATCATAATTCCCTCGTCCTTCACGGGCGAGACGCTCTTTCTTCGGTAGTGACAACAATTTGACGTCGACGTTCTGCTTCTTCAATGCGCCTTGGATATACTCCCCGATTTTTTTCGAGACGTCGTCATCTTCGATCAACATCGTCAACTCAAGGTTTTGCTTCGCCAGCACTTTGTTTGCCGCTGCTACATCATATGACGATTCGATTTGACGCGCACTATCATACTTCGGATCAAGTTCTTTCGGCACGATGTAGTCAGCAGGGAGTGATCCGTTTCCGAGCAACGTTTCCGTCATCGCTTTTTTATCATATGCCGCATCGATCGCTTGGCGTGTTTCTTTATCTTTCAAAGCATCCGTTTTTTCGTTCATCCGAATGAAGAACATCCGCGAATCGCTGAACGTGTTGTACTCTTTTTGATCCTTGTACGTCACGACGTTCTCCGAGTTGAGTGGCGCGACATCAAGTTCACCGGACTCGAACAAGTTGATCGCAAGCATTGGATCCTTGATGATTTTAACGTCGACTTCGTCGATTTTGACGTTCTTCCGGTCTGCGTACTCAGCGTTCTTTGCGAGCGTATAACCTTGCTCCGCTTGATATTTCTTGAATGTGAACGGTCCGTTGTAGACGTTCGTCTTTGGATCCGTTCCGAACTGATCCCCTTCTGCTTTGACGATATCTTCCCGAACCGGCATGTACGTGCCGAACGTCGTCATGCTGAGGAAATATGGTGTCGGACGTTTCAATTCGATTCGGAGCGTCTCATCGTCGACCGCTGTCGTTTTTTCGACTGGCTCGAGCAAGTAAGCGAACGGTGAGTTCGTTTTGATGACACGCTCGAACGCATAACGGAAGTTCTCTGCTGTGACGGGCTTTCCGTCAGACCATTTCGCATTCGGGTCAAGCTTGAACGTATAGACTTTTCCGTCTTCAGACACGCTATGTGATTTCGCTGCCGCCGGAACAAGTTCGTTGTTCGCATCGAAGCGATAGAGTCCTTCGTAGATTTGGTTGAAGATATTTGATGTGATGGCGTCTGCCGGGTCGACCGACAGGAGGTCGTAACTCTCCATCGTATGCAGGACCTTTTTGTCCGCCTGTTTGTCTTCTGCTGGTTCTGTCGTTGCACATCCTGCTAATAGGACTGCCGTACTCGCCGCTGCGATCAATGTCTTTTTCATGTGTAGTGCCTCCTGAGAAATATGATGAGCGTTGGATGATTCGGCATACCTTGACGTACAACAAAAGGCGCCCTCTACGCATAGCTATCAGCTAATGCATAGAGGACGCCTGTATCCGCGCGGTGCCACCTCTGATTGAGACGAAAAATCGTCTCCACTTGTCGCTGGTCCAACAACCAGCTAGCCCGGTAACGGGGGCAACCGTCCTGTCTACTCAAAGCTTCAACAGGCTCTCAGCGGTCCATTCTCGTTCAGCTTACCGTGTCAGGCTCTCACCATTTCTGACTCGCTTGGTCGGCAGTGTTGACGATACTTACTCCGCGTCGTCGATGTAATTGATATGGCTTAACTTGTTGTTTACTTTACACGGCTTGTTTTTCGCTGTCAACGAAAAAAACTCAGAACGGATGGTCTTCTTGTTTTTCTTGCTCCCGACGGACCGGACGTGGTCGAATCGGTTCGACATGTTTGACATGTGTTCGTGTAACGATTCGGTTACTGAGTGCTGCATCGACGAGAATCGTGATCGCTGCTGCCATGTGTAAGAACATCCCGACGACGGGAATGACACCGACCGTTGATGCGACGATCCCGACGATGTTCCCTTTTGAGACATTTCCGGCACGTGCCGTCAATACGACAACGACGATGTGGAACGCGAGCATCAACCACAGAGCATTATAACCTGAGAAAATGACGATTGAACCACCTAAGAGCGGAATCCCGAGCACCGCTTCCATTCCACCTGATACCCACTTCAACGTCCGCAATGAATCCTGTCGACTCTCCATGACGTCGCCTCCTCTTTTTTTCCATATGTCTAGTATACGACGGATTGCAGAAAAGGTTCCAACGTTTTTGTTTAGTTTGTAAAATAAAAAAAAAACGATTGCCGAATTTACTCAAGTCTTGCTCCCTTTCCTCAGGCGAGACACAAGCCGCGACTCTTTCGCTTCAAGCGAAGAGCCGGGTCTTGTTTGTCTCTGACAGCGCAACTGCGCTTTTTCCTGTAGGAGTGGAGCAACTTGAGCATCCAGCATGCACTGGAATATCCGTCAATCGCTCATTATTTTAAACCGCCAACACGTGGAACTGATAGCCACGATGCACGACGAATCCTGCCTCTTTGTAAAGATCAAGTGCCCGGTCGTTATTTGTCTCAACGTCGAGTTCGAGCTGCGTCCGACCTGTCCGGAACAACGCTTGGACCATCAACTGCAGCATCTTTTTGCCGTAACCATTGCCTTGGGCTTCCGGACGAACGGCGAACGCATGGATGCTTGCTTGTGTATCGGAAGCGAGATAGGCACGAATGACACCGACCGGTTTACCTTTTGCGACGCCGATGAACGTGATCCGGTCGTCGGATTCAATCGCTTGATAGATTGACTCCGCTTCTTCGTCCGTGTTACCGAACGATTTGCCGAGCGTCTCGACGATGAACGGGCGGTCGTCCGCTGTCGCTTCGCGTAATTCGAAATCCGGATCTGCTTTTAAGAACAGCTGCGCCTTTTTCAAAATCATGTTGTACTCGGTCATCCGGTACTCAGCACCTAATCCTTCGAGGACAGCTTGACCTGACTGACTTGCGTCGTCAATGACGAACGTGAATGCTTCGACGCCTGCTTCCGTTGCCCGCGCTCGTGCTGCTTCAACGAGTGCCGTGAATATGCCTTGTTTCCGATAATCCGGATCAACGAAGACGTTCAATTCCCACTCCGTCGGTAAGTACGCGAATGCTTGTAAGTACCCGACGAGTTGCTCACCATCATAGATTGCGAAATCGTTCTCGCCGACCCAATCTGCCGCGACCTTTAATTCAATGCCATCGTGATCGTTGACACATTTTTCGAGTTGTAATACATCTGTTGTTTGTTTGACGTCTGTGACGTTCCATTCCATATTCATTCACCTCATTTTCAACTATACCGAACGAACAAAAGAAGCACTAGCAAAAGCTAGTGCTCATTGCAATTTGAATGTCTTCATCATCTGCGGGACGTCCTTGACGATCAAGTTCTCGATCGCTTTTTTGCCGACAGCCCCTTTGACGGCTTCCGTCGGTAAGACGTAGTAGTAGGTTTTGCTACCTTTCGTCCCGAGATATGTACCATATCCGATTTCACGGTCGAACTGTTTTTTCGAGAGCTTCTTCGGCTCGTAGTTCAAGTTGACGAGCAGCTGATCCGCTCCTTTGACTTTATAATACAACGCGAACGTACCGCTCCGCGTGATGACACCGTATTTTGACTTGACCGTCTTGTTCTTGACGAGCTCGACTTTGTCTTGCTGGATCGCCTTTTTCAACGCGTCCGTCGTCTTGACGGTATAGCCGAACGTCTTGTTCGCGACGACTCCTTTGCTATATGTCACGTTACTTGCAGCAAAGCCGGTCACCGGAGTCAGACATGCTCCGAGTAAGACTCCTGTCATTGCGATTCGTTTCATGCTGACTCCCCCTAAAATGATTGATAGTAATGGATTCCCTTTTGTGAAATAGGTAAACTCTATTCTCGAAAAAGATTTGACGGAATTGTCTAAATTTCTTACGATAGGAATAACGAAACGAAATGGGGTTAAAGCGATGACTGAACAAGAACAATTAACGCAAGAACAGCTCGATAACTTGCTCAAGAATGCGTTTGCAATGCAGGTTCCGATCCTCGAGAAGTTCATGAAGGATACACACGATCGTTACGCACTCGCAACGACGTCGTTCAAGCGTGACATGGAAGCAATGAAAGAGACGGAATGGCATCAGTTCTTCGCTAGTAAACTGTTACCACACTTCTTCCTCGAGCACCTCGGATTCGGGGCATCGTTCCGCTTCAACGGACACGATAAGGAAGTCGATCTTCCGGAAAACGTCGTCCCAGTCCGAAATGATGCCGATGAGCAAATCGAAAAAGTCGTCCTCGGGGTCAAAAAGGCGATGCAAGATGAGCACATCAAGAACCATGATCTCGTCGCGAACTTCTATAAGGAAACACTCGAACTCGCTTGCCAGATGGGTAGCCGTGTCGGAATGAGCGATGAGTTCTACACCCTCGTCAAACCAAGTCTTGTTCATGCGAACGAAGGCGAATGATCTTTAACTTCTACCAACATTAATAGGAGAACAGTTTTTGTGTGATACGAAAACTGTTCTCCTTTTTCGTGTCCCTATTTCAGAACGAAGTAGCTCATCCGCGGCTTACTCCCGCCTGTGGAAAGCAAGGATGACGGAATCGTTCGTCAGAATCCCCTACCATTCTATCCCATCAAAATCGAACGTAGAACACCGCTCCCCCACCACTTCGGTCGCGAACACCATAGTCGAATTGATGACTATCGAGAATCATCCGACTGATCGCAAGACCGAGTCCATGCCCGGCACTGCCTTCTTGTTTGACGTAGACATCCCAGATCGTTGCCCGGTCTTCTGCTCGGACACCCGCTCCTTCATCCTCGACCGTCAATTCGTCATGCGTTAAACGAACGGTGACCGTTCCACCGACGGGTGAAGCAAAACGGGCGTTCATCAGGAAGTTGATTAAAACACGTTCGAACATCCGTGGATCAAGGGACTGCCTCACCGGTTGCAGCTCCATCGCCAGCGTCAGTCCTGCCTGTATGAACGTTCCACGGAGTCGTTCAACTGTCGCAAGCACGAGTTCATCGAGTGCCACATCCGTCTTTTCAAGCGGCATCCGTCCACCGGCAAGCTTCGAATAAAGTAACGTCTCGTCAATCAGATGACCGAGTCGATCCGTCTCCTCGATGATGCTCGTCGTCACGTCGGGCAGTTCGGCAACAGGAATGACACCTGCTGCGAGCGCCTCGGTCTCGTTTCGAATGATTGCGAGCGGCGTCCGCAAGTCATGGGTGATACCGGCGATGAACGTCTTTTGCAGATGATCCTTTTGTTTGAGTTGTGTCTGCATCTCATCGACGGCGTCAATCAACTCCCCGACTTCATCCTTCGGTCGTGCCGGCAGGACGACGTCTGTCTCGCCCGCACCAATCTTTTGGGCGACGGAACGGAGCGTCACGATCGGTCGTGTCAGGTGTCGTCCCATGTAGTAAGCAAGCAGTGATGCGAGCAGCAACGTCACGAGTAACGCGAGTCCGATCGCGATGTAAACACCGTCGAGGGCGCTACTTGCTAGCGGCGCTTGCCGGACCGTCGTAATCCGCGTTCCGTCAACGGTCAGCTGATATGTCAGCAACCGTTCGTCTTGCACTTCGATGACGTCTTCTTTCTTAAGATCGTCGAGAAGTGGCAACTGTCCCGCCGGTCCACGTGTGCCAATCCGTTGCGTCAACCCATCGGTCGTTAAAAATCCTTGGATGTCACGCGGAATTGGCGTATCGGCTTCAATCGCCTGTTTGATGATGTTCGCTTCCCGCGCGAGTTGATCGTACCGTTCGCCTTCCGCGAACCGATTGACGAGGAACGCCGTCAAGACGAAACTGAGGACGCCCATCACCAGCAAGGGACCGATGACGGCGTATAAGAATTTTCGGATCAAAGGACGTTGTTTCATTCGATCGCCTCCAATCGATAGCCGACCCGGTGCACCGTCTTCAATTGTTGTTTAATGACGGGTAGCTTATCGCGCAATTGTTTGACGTGCGTGTCGACGGTCCGGGTATCGCCTCCGAATGCGTACCCCCAGACGTCATCAAGAATCTGATCCCGGCTGAGTGCTTCCCCGAGATGTTCGATAAAGTAAAGCAATAGTTCGAATTCCATCTTCGCGAGACTGACTGCCTGTTCTCCTGTTTTGACTTGGCGTCCCTTCTCATCAATCGTCAATTCACCGAAGGCATGGCGGGCGACCGGACGGACTTTCAATGCCCGTTCGAGCCGGATCGTCAACTCCTTCAGGACGACCGGTTTGACGAGATAATCATCGGCACCGAGTTCGAGTCCGAAGACACGGTCATCCGCCTCCCCGCGCGATGTCATCATGAAGACGACCGGCGGCTGGACTTGTGATTTGA
Organism: Exiguobacterium sp. BRG2; assembly: GCF_031844245.1. Taxonomy (NCBI): domain Bacteria; kingdom Bacillati; phylum Bacillota; class Bacilli; order Caryophanales; genus Exiguobacterium; species Exiguobacterium sp. BRG2. The sequence continues at coordinate 73,653 of NZ_JAUZUW010000008.1, read as the reverse complement.
TACTCGGCACGAGCGACCAACCGTCACCGTCCGGCAAGCGGACGTCGATTAAGACAGCATCGAACGCTGCCGTCAGACATTGTTTCGCCTCCGCTAACGAACCAGCAATTGTTACCTCATAAGCATGGTGACGCAGGAAGCGTGCCGTCACCTGCGCTAATTTTTGTTCATCTTCAATCAATAGTACATTCATGGTCATCCCTCCACTCCTAGTGTAGCGCCTTTTTATCCAGATTTTCCTTTCTTCGCAGTTTCTTTGCAACTTCCTCACAACTTCTCTTTCGTGACCCTCTACCATAAAAGGTGAAAGGAGTGATCATCCCATGACATTCAAAAAACAATGGATCACTGCATTGACAATTAGCGCATTAACCGTCGGAGGCGCATCAGCATACGCTGCGACGAACGATGACTCAAGCACGACAAAACAAGCGAAACACGGACACCACTTCGAAGGTATGAAAAAACACGACATGACGTTACTCTTGAAAAAATTGAACCTGACACAAGCTGAGGCAGATGTTGCCCGGGAGAAAGGGCAATCAATCGCCGATCTCGCGAAAGCAAAAGGCATCTCGTTCGCTGATTATAAAAAGGCAGAACTCGCAGCAGCGAAGGAACAGCTCGCAAGTCTCGTTAAATCAGGCGACTTAACACAATCGCAAGCAGACGATATGTTGAAGCGTCAAACGGAACGGTTCAGTGGCGTCAAGAGCTACGATGAACTCAAAGAAAAAATGCCGATCGGTCGTCACGGCGGACCCGGCTTCTTCAACGAATCGTTGATCGCTGACGTCTTGAAGGCACTCGGACTGAGTCAGTCAAAATTCGATGCCGCGAATCAATCGCTCGCTGCTTATGCGAAGGCACAATCGATTAAGTTCGCTGACTACAAAAAAGCGTTGCTTGCAGCTCAGACGAGTGAACTCAATCAACTCGTCAAAGACGGGAAGATGACGAAAAAACAAGCAACAGAAATCAAGTCTCGTCTGACAGAGGAATACAAGGACGCGAAGAGCTATGATGATCTTCCGGATCGCGGTGAACACGATAAGCGCGGTGACCATGGACCAGGTGGTGTCTTCGGCGACGCGACATCAGTGATTCTAAAAGCACTTGGACTCGATGAAGCGAAATTCAAAGCAGCGGATCAAGCATTGCCTGAATTCGCGGAAGCGAACAAGATTGCTTACGCGGATTTCGAGAAAGCTGTCCTAACAGCGCAAAACGCTGCCGTCGATCAACAAGTCAAAGATGGCAAGCTGACAGAAAAACAAGCGAAACAGATCAAGGAACACATCCAGTCACGAGCAGATGCGGTTTCAAGCTACGCTGATTTGAAAAAAGGACCAGAACGCGATGGTCGAGAACACGGACCTGGTCCGGATGGTGACATGCCGGGCGCACCGGATCAAGGACCGGATGCGGATCCGAATGCGAGTGCTACATCCGTCGATTTAGCGATTTAAAGATTAGACCGAGGCTCTTTCATCAGAGCTTCGGCTTTTTTTGTTCACGTTAGGACAATTGTCTTTTAATCATGAATTTCATATACTGGTTCACTTTTTTGAAAAATAAGTCTATTCCTTGAACGAATGTTGCAAATTCCATTTCCTACACCCGATACTAGTAGAGAGAACGTTAGTATCGTAAGGAGGTGACGTGGATGGCTTTTCATGAAGCGATGAATCGGATTCGTCAATCCGACACAGCCCCACTCTATATCGGTGGACTTGAAGTATCCCGTCCGGAAACGGCGGAAGCCTTCTTTCAACAACAGACAGATGCAATTTTTTTATTTGATGTCTCTGGCACGATCATCTATTTCAACGAACAGTTACGGGACATGCTCGGCTATTCCGCTGAGACGCTCTATGAGCACTTTGCCGTCTTCAATCCACCTGATCAAGTCGAAGCGGTGACATCCTTTTTCAATCGTGCGCTACATGGTGAGACCGTTCATTATACGGCACAAGGACTCCATGCCGATCAACACCGGGTTACGTTAAAAATTACGAACATGCCGATCGAACAAGACGAACAAGTCATCGGTGTCTATGGTGTTGCGCGCGATATCACACGTGAGAAACAACTCGAAGAAGATGTCTCGTCCATTCGCTCTCAACTCGAACTGACGGAACAGATACCAGAACTCGTCGTTTTCCACTTCGACGTCAACTCGCAAACGATCGAGTTTTCTCCCGCTTTATTGCATTTTTTAGGTCTTTCAGAAGTCGACGCGACGACGCTTGATCAAGAACAGTTATTCAGTCGGATTCATCCACGTGACTTCGATCCGCTCCGGTTCGAGATGGAACGTTTGATTGCGGGTGAAAAGGAACGTTTTGAAATGGAAGTCTCCCTGCTGACCGCTGACGATACCTATCAGCTGTTGCGCTTGAAAGCCTTCCATCGTCCATATCATCCAAACCATCTGTCGGTCGTCCTCTATGATTTATCGGAAGTCGACGAGGCACGACGTCAACTCGTCACGGAACGGGCACAAGCACGTGAAATCTACGAAGCCGTCAATGCCGCGATCTCACAAATCGACTTGTTCTCGGGACGAATCCTCTTTCACTCACAAGGGTTCCTGCACATCTTTGAAGAATTACCGCAGGATTTAATTCTTAGTCGTGAGTGGTTGTTCGAGCGGTTGGACGTCCGCGATCACGCGACGATGAAACAGTTCATTAGACGGTTGGTCGACGGTCAGGCTGGCACGATCCAGTACCGCCTTCACTTCCCGGATGGTCGCGTCAAATGGATTGAGGACCAACAAATCCCTGTCTTCCAACTGGACGGTACGATTGCCTATACGAACAGCATCATGCATGATATCACGCTTCAAAAAGCGTACGAGGAACGATTGCGGCAGCTCGCTTTGCGTGACGCTGTGACGCATCTGCCGAACCGGCAAGCACTGATTGAGACGATCGATGTGTGGCAACAGAAGGACCACCCCTTCTTCGTCCTCACCGTCTCCTTCAACCGGATTGCTGAGATCAATAATGCCTTCGGACATGGCTCCGGTGATCAGTGGCTAAAAGGAACGGCTGCCTTATTACAACAAACAAAGTCAGATGGAATGTTTCTCGGACATCTTGGTGGTGATGAGTATGCCTTGCTCGTACCGACAAGCGATAAACAGGACGTGACGGCATGCGCTGAGGCACTACTCGATCTATCGGAAACACCGATCTCGATCGAACCATACGCCTTGTTCGCACGTATTTCCGTCGGGGTCAGTCGTTATCCGGAAGACAGTACGGACGCCGTCGAATTGTTAAAGCATTCCTATACCGCCTTACGACGATCGCGTCGTGAAAATCACAGTACGATACACCACTACGCATCGAATCTCGATATCGATTATTACCGGCGCTACCGGCTCGAGCAGGACTTACATTACGCGATCGAACGTGATCAACTGTTCCTCGAATATCAGCCAAAAGTCGACAGCTGGACAGGAAAGATTGTCGGTTTAGAAGCACTGATTCGCTGGCAACACCCGGAATGGGGACGAATTCCACCGAACGATTTCATTCCTCTTGCCGAAGAGAGTGCCTTACATGTCGCAATCGGAGACTGGGTCGTCGAGACGGCGTGCCGTTCGATGCAAGACTGGAAGGCGACCGGAGCAGAGCTTGTTCCAATTTCCGTCAACGTCTCACCGAAACGATTCTTGATCCCTGGCTTCGAACACCATATCGAGCGGATGCTGTCGACGTACGATCTCGCGCCTGAGTTACTCGAACTTGAGATCACGGAAGCGGCTTTAATCATGGATGATCCGATGACGAGTCGGACACTCGAATACGTCAGCCGGATCGGTGTTCGGATCGCACTCGACGACTTCGGGAAAGGCTATTCCTCAATGGTCTACCTGCAGCGCTATCCGATCGATGTCATCAAGATTGATCGGCAGTTCGCGATCCACATCACGGATGACGCCAAAGCCCAAGCGATCGTCAAAAGCATTCTCTACATGGCAGGTGAGTTCAATCTGACCGTCGTCGCCGAAGGCATCGAGAAGCTCCGTCAGCTCGATACGTTCCGGACGCTCAATTGTCCGAGTATCCAAGGATATCTATTCAGTCGCCCGGTTCCAGCGGATGTCATGGTATCGTTCCTCCTGCGGGAGATTTTGTATCCAATCGAAGCCTGTTCCTTGTCGAGCGATACCGTTCCTCGTTTTTCCGTCTCTGGGAAAGTTCGCATGCTGACACATCATGCCCAGTCGTTCGAACTGCCCTTCTCAGACATTGAAGCGCATCAAACGAGTACGCGGGCACTCTATTTTTCGTCAAAGACGTTGTTACCGTTGTCGGACGCAACGTTTGAGATTCGCTTGAGTGAAGACGTTCAACTCGTCTCCTGCACAGTGACGATCACCGGACAACAAGATCATCAATACATCGGTGAATATACGAATCCGATCGAAGCAGAACAGATCATGCGTTTCTTCCAGTCGTTACGTTATCGCCCTTGACCTCTCCACGAAGACGTTCACACACGTCTTCGTGCTTTTTTGTTATAGTAATCCTAAAGCGTTTTACTATGGAAGGGAGTAATGGCATGCAGTCACCACTACCTACGAAACATCATCGCCGCTCTACGAAAGTTCAGCTTTTTCGACGATTACTGATGCTGACGATTGGCGCCATCATCTTCGCGCTTGGACTGAAAGGATTCCTTGTTCCCAATAACATCATCGATGGCGGGATCGTCGGAATCTCGATCATCGGCTCAAAGGTGACGGATACGACGCTCGCTTTGTGGCTGTTCTTCTTGAACATCCCGTTCATCTTTTTCGGCTATAAGCAGATTGGAAAGACGTTTGCCCTGTCAACGTTATATGCGATCTTCGTCATGGCGATCGCAACGAAACTCCTCGAACACATCGGTCCATTGACGAGTGTTGATCTGCTCGCGACCGTATTCGGTGGCTTGATTCTCGGAATCGGCGTCGGGATCGTCATCCGTTCGAGTGGATCACTCGACGGAACTGAGATTCTTGCTGTCTCTTTCAGCCGCTCGACACCGTTTTCAGTCGGTGAGATCGTCATGTTCTTCAACGTCTTCATTCTCGGTGCTGCTGGATTTGTTTTCGGTTGGGACCGAGCGATGTACTCGTTGATCACCTATTTCGTCGCCTTCAAGACGATTGACGTCGTCATCGACGGACTCGATCAATCGAAGAGTGTCTGGATCATTTCGGAGAATTACGAAGAGATCGGTCTTGCGATCATGGACCGACTTGGTCGAAGCATGACGTACTTAAACGGGGAAGGTGCCTTTACCGGTGACGGCAAAAAAGTCATTTTTTGTGTCATCAGCCGGCTCGAAGAATCTAAACTGAAGGATATCGTTCGTGACTTCGATGAACAAGCCTTTATCGCGATCGGCAACATCCATGATGTCCATGGCGGTCGCTTCAAGAAAAAAGATATCCATTAACCGAACGAAGGGAAGGAACGCGGGTGTGGAAAAAACATCGTAAGAAAATCATCGGCGGCGTGATCGTCATCGTGACGCTCGCTGTCATCGTTGTCATCGGGATTTCCGTTTATGTCGGATCATCGTTGACACAACCGGAACGCGAAGCCTTGACGACGACACCCAAAAAAGCAGAAGGACTTGACTATGAAGATGTCACCTTCCGTTCTTATAAAGACCGGACACGTTTGTCTGGCTGGTGGATGCCAAGCGAAGATGCGAAGTTGACGATCGTTTTCGCTCACGGCTATGGCAAGAACCGGGAACAAGATGATGTTCCTGTCTTCCCGCTATTTAAGAAGTTTCACGATGCCGGATACAACGTCTTGACGTTCGATTTCCGAGGATCGGGTGAATCGGACGGGAAACGCGTTACGGTCGGTGCCAAGGAACAAGATGATCTACTGACAGCTGTTCGTTACGCGAAGTCACGTTCTTCAAAACCGGTCGTCCTCTATGGTATCTCGATGGGCGCAGCGACATCACTCGTAACGGCACCGAAAGCGGATGTCGTCGGTGTCATCGCCGACAGCCCGTTCAGCGACTTAGAGAATTATCTCGCAACGAACCTGCCCGTCTGGAGCGGGTTACCGAACTTCCCGTTCACACCGATCATCCTTGAGATCACGCCACCGTTGACAGGTCTTAATCCAGAACGAGTCAAACCGGTCGAAACGGTCCGGCGCATCGAGTACCCGATTCTGTTGATTCACGGTAAGGATGATGATGCGATTCCCGTCACGGAAAGCATGAAAATCCAAAAAGCTGCACCGCGCTCGGAACTCTACGTGACGGAAAACGGCGGACACGTCCAGTCATACGCGCATGACCGGAAGGCGTATGAAGATAAAGTGTTGACCTATCTGTCTGACTTGCATTGATGGAAGGAGAGACACATGCAACAGCTATCTATATTCTTGACCTGGTTCGTCGCGTTGACGGTAATGACGATCGGACTATTCGTCTCCCGTCGCGCCGGCTATCGTTTGCCCTATGAACGGACGATCGCTTTGATTTGGACGGGTTCTGCCTTGATTGGACTCGCATTTTATCTATTACGTTAAAAACAGCCGCCCACTTCCTTGACGGAACCGGGCGGCTGTTCGTTTATGCTTATCGTTTTAGTACGGCAGCGCCGACGATCTTCAAGACTTCCGGACGACTTAGTTTTTCTTTCCCTTTTGCAAGGGCATCCAGCGTTCCATGTGCGAGTGCAAGTGGAATGTGACAGAATTCATAAATCGTCGTCTCCTTCGGGATGGACGCAAGGTACGCATCGGCTTCCGCGAGATTCTCACGCGCATAGGCGAACATCGTATCCGTCGTCCAACCAGGTGGGAAGTAGCCGACACCACGCTCCGCATCTTCCTGTTGGTTACGAAGGATGTTGACGGCTTGCAAACCACGACCGAATCCGATCGCTTGCTGTTTATCGGTGACGATACCAGCCTTCCAGTACCAGATGTCGGATAACATGACACCGACAAGTCCCGCGACATAGTATGTGTACTCATCAAGATCCGCTTCCGTCTCGACCGTCCAGTCACGCTCAGCCCAGACCGCCATGCCTTCTGCCATCTCAGCCGTCGAATCGAGCACTTTCGGACGAATCGCAGCCGGACAATAGGCGATCCACTCCGGTAGACGAAGGGTCACTTCTGGTAGGTGTGCCGTATACGGCGCAATCAACTCAAGATAGGCGGTAGCGGAAAATGTGCCCCGCATCAACAATGCCGTCTCCCGGAGCAACATCGTCTTGACGTCCGTCGCCAAGTCCTCATGGTCTTCAATCTCATCGATGGCGCGCATGCATAGATAAGCAGCACCGACCGCTTCCTGTAAGTCTTGCGATAGTCGACTAATCGGGATGTAGAAGGTGCGACTCGTCGCTTTCAATACTCGGTTCGCGTCTTTTTTCAGCTGCTTCGTCTCATTCATTCCTGACAACTCCCTCTTTGGCTCAAAAGGTTTCTTTTCTCTCCATTACTATACACGATTCAACGCGTTTCAGCATTCGTTTCATGATAAGAAAGACTCCCTTTGCGCTAGATTCAGGCAAAGGGAGTCTTTTCATCCTCGTTTGAAGCGTATCGTTCACAAGAAAAATACGTTCCAATGACATTCAAATGGAATCATTTTTCCTGTTGTTTCAAGAGTTGTCCGATCAACCCTGTGCTACGGGAGGCTTCCGTGTTCTCTTCTTGGATCGACAAGTAGACTTCCTTCCGGTGGATGTCGACCTGTCGCGGTGCCTTGATACCGAGCTTGATTTGATCGCCTTCAATCGCAAGAATCGTCAGTTCAATGTCGTCACCGATTTGAATCGCTTCTCCCGTCTTTCGTTTGAGTACGAGCATCAGCGACCACCTACTTCCGTCAAGCTGCCGATCAGATGACGATTCGTATATGTATCGTCTAAGATGATTTGTTTCGCAAGTCGTTGTTTCGTCTCCATGACGAAGGGTGCCCGTAAGTTCGTCGTCGACGTCGTGAACGGATCTCGTAACGTGACCGTCGTATAGACAGCGACTTGCGCCGTATCCTCAATCCCGAGCTGCTCTTTTGCTGCGTCCGGTAACTCGAAGACGTATTCCGGATCAATCCAGAACGGGTTCGTCACGACGAACGCACACTCCGGCTGATCAATCGATTGAAACGACCAAAACGGTACGCCCTCTCCGAACGGGAGCAGGATGAAGCGCTTTGCGTCCGGAAAACCTGGTAATTCGGACGCGAAAGTAATGATTTCCGTCTCGTCAATCGTGATAGTTCCAAAAAAATCGGTTTCGATTTGCATGTCGTTATCCTTCCCCGTCGAATATGCCACCAACCGGCCACATATTCAATTGATTTTGTTCTTGTAAGAAAATCTCGACCTGTCCGTCTTTTACGGTCAGCTCCGGTTGATGCGTTTCGACATTGATCTTCGGACGATTCGCGGTGTAGCTCAATCGGACTTCCGCCGGTGTAAAGGTCGTCTTGACCCGATCGAGACTCCGCGGGATGAATCCGAGTGTCGTCACTTCGGCAGGCGGTGTGTCGTTAGCTCTTGCAATCCGCGCGACCGTTCCCCCGCCCTGCTCGATCCGCATCAGTTGATCCCCTTCCGAAGCTCTCTGCGCGACCGCTTCCTGTCCCTTTTGTCGACCGTAAGCAGCGTACTGCCGAACGGACTCGAGCGCAGGAACACGCCCCATCTCGATCCAGGCTTGTGTCGAATCGATCTCAAGACGTGCCGCGACGGTTTCAATCGACAGTTCTCCGCGGGGCTGTTCGATCGAAAGGGAGGCAGGTGTCTGCTTCTGCTCGATTTGCGGACGTGTGATGTTCATTCCGATTCGCGCTGCCGTCTGACGCATTTCAAGATGTGGAAGATTCATCTGCCTTCACCCCTTATCGTAGGAAATCGAGTAACGTCGGTTGAATGATTCGTGCTCCGGCGCTGAGAGCCGCTCGGTGTAATGTTTCGTACGACTTCAGTTCCATGATGACTTTTTCCGCCTCGATGTCTTCGTTATCCGACATGACCGTCTTTGCGATGATTTCCTGATCCTCGAGCCGTGACGTGTTCAAATCCATCCGGTTAACCCGTGCCCCGAGATCCGCACGCGTCTCGACCGTGCCGTTCACCATCTCATCGATATCCTTCAACATACCGGATAAAGCAGCTCCATTATTGTCAGCATTCGTCCCTAGGGCATCGTAGACTTTTTTCAACGTTTGGAACGTTCCCGGTCCAAAGACGCTAAGCGGCGAGATGTTGACTTGGACTTCGATACCGGAAGAGACTTCATATTGAATCGACTCCGTCTCCTTACCTGTTGGATCTCCATCCGTGAAGACACCGTCAACAGGACCTGAAGCACTTGCTAAGTAATCACGCAATCCGTCCATCGAGACGAATTCCGTATCCGTCTTCGTCCCGTTGAAGATCCCTTTTTCATTGTATTTCGTATTCGCGAGCGTCCCGATGTGTTCGATCAATTGACCGACCTCGCTCTGGATCGCTTTACGCTGTGTCGCATCATACGTATCCGTCGCCGCCTGTGTCGTCAACTCACGAATCCGGCTCATCGCCGACGTGACTTCGTTAAGGGCCGAATCCGTCAAGTCCATCCAGCCCGTTGCTTCACTGGCATTTTTCTTGAACTGTTCGACTTCTCGTACTTCCGTCCGGTAACGCACGCCCTGCATCGCGACGACCGGATCATCGGATGGACGCTGAATTTTCTTCCCGCTGATCAATTGCTCTTGAAGCGTGCTCAAGCGCTGGTAGCTAGAGGATAAGTGCCCGATATTCGTTTTCGTCAACATCGTTTGTGTTACTCTCATCTATTCATCACCGTCCTACGAGTCCCATACCGTTAATGATTTTATCGAGCATCTCATCGACGGTCGTAATATTTCGTGCTGCCGCATTATAAGCGTGTTGATACTGAATCATCATCGTCATCTCTTCATCGATCGAGACGGCAGACATCGACATACGCCGCTGGTCCGCACTCTCCATCAAGACAGCGGCACTTTTTCCGAGGCGCGCGACTTGGTCGGTCGAGACCGCCATGTTGCCGATGACGTTTTGATAGAACGAGCCGATCGTCGTCGTCGTGTTCGACTTCGTGAACGTAATGCTTGCCGTCTTCATCTTCGCCAGTGCCAGCGCCCCTTGGCTGTCACCGATGTTCCCGTCCGTCGACGTTGCAATGTTATCGAGACTCGCTTTGATGTCTGTACCGACAGAAATCGTTGCTGCCGTGATGTCGCCACTTGTCGAAGCAAAGAACGCATTCGATCCCGCTGTCCCGTCTTTTTTCAAGTTCGTCGCGTGCGCGACGTTGAACGCGTCGGCGAAGGTCTTCGCCATCTCATCAAGTTGACTCTCCATCTTGACGTATTCACCGACAGCTTGACCGTTTCGTTCTTGCCCGTACATCTCGATCAATCCTGTCAAACGACCTGTTGAGAAACCGCCTAGCTGATCGAACGTGTAGGTTTGTGTCTCCGATTTGAAGCCTGTGTATAGTCCTTGATCGTTCGTCGTGAAGGTTAGTGTCCCTGCTTTCGGTAAGTCGGAGTCGACCGCAAGCAGCTTGTCCCCATTCGGAAACTTGATGTTGACGTCAATACGTCCTTCCGCGTTGCGTAACGCATTCCCCATCTTCCCTGTTTCAATCGCCTGAGCGTCTACCGTCACTTTTTCGAAATCGACATATTGAGCAAGTTCATCAAAGTAGCGATCACGTTCATCATAGAGCGCGTTCGGCAAGGTACCGAGCGGTTCGACGACATGGATTTCCGTATTAATGTTATGGATTTTTTGCAAGAGATCATTGACTTTTTTCGTCGAGACATCGATTTCACTTTTTAAGTCTGATTTGACCTGATTGATTGCCTTCGACATGTAATTGAAGGTCTGTGCGAGCGTCTCTGCTTTTTGCCGGACGACACTGCGCGCACCCGAGTCCTGCGGGTTCGTCGACAAAGTCTGAAGTGATTCCCAGAACCCGTCGAATGCTTTCGCAAGACCCGTATCCGACGGTTCATTGATGATATCTTCCATCCGTCCGAACGCCGCTTCCTTCGTGCCGTAATAGGAAACCTTCGTCACTTCATCCCGGTATTGCTTATCGAGCATGATGTCACGAATCCGCTCGATCATTTCTCCGCGGACACCCGTTCCGACTTGACCATTTCGGCCAGATCCAAGCGATATCGAAAGCTGTTCTGTCGTTCCCATGACGAGACGCTGACGAGAGAATCCTTCCGTACCGGCGTTCGCAATGTTATTTCCAGTCGATTGCAGGGCCCACTGGTTCGTCGTTAATGCCCGACGTCCTGTCTCAAGCCCCATGAAAGTCGATCCCATCCGTATTCCTCCTTACGCGTTTCGGTTAAAGTGTGTCTGGTTCAGTGCGGACTGCCCATATGTGAAGTCGTCTGCTTCTGGAATCAAGAGTTGAAGATGCCAATCCAAATAGTGCAACGATTGCTCGAGCAACTCTGCGTTCAGTGCATTCAGCTGCCGCAACTGACCGATCGTCTGCAATAATGTCCGGAGTGAGTCGATATCTTCCGGGTGCGTCTCGATCCATTCGGTCATCGTCACGCTACCCATGAGTGCAAGTCGTTCTTGCTCTAATGCTTCAATCCGCTTGATATGTACCGGTTCTTCCTTGACAATTTCAGACAAGCGACGCATGTCGTTCGCGATCAAGACGTGCTTCTTTTCTTCTGCGAGCGCGAGCAATTGAGCGTGCGCCTCGTTGAGTTGATTGATGAGTTGCATTCGGTTTCTCCTTCCGAATTAAAAAGGTTCCATTCATATAAAAAACGACCCGCGCATCCGTGCCCCGAGTCGCCTCCATTTTCTACGATGTTCCGCTTACAGGTTCAAGAAACGTTCCGCGATTTTTTTCGCGTCCGGTTTATAGGTTCCATCCTGGATCGCCTGCTTGAGGGATTCAATCTTTTCAGTCCGTGACGTCTGTGTCTCATTAAAACGCGCGCGCGCTTCTGTTGAGATACTGACTTCGTCCGGACGGTTCGTGCGTTGGTTTTTTGTTCCTTCTACTGATTGAGTTCTTTCGTACGTTTTGGGCATGTTCACCCATTTCGTAGAATCAATTCGCATGTGAACACCTGCTTTCTAGACTACAAGATTCTTAGTTCAAGTCCGATACGTCCTTGGTTTCGAAGAGTCAGAAGAGTCAAGCATCGCCTGGGCGAGGTCACGTCGTAAACGATCACGACATGCGGCACAAATCGTGCCTTCACGGGAGGGCTTCCCGCAATTCTCACACATGATTTCCATTTGGGAAATCTCGGAGATCAATAAGCGCCCTTCCTTGATGTAACGGAAGACGGTATCTCGACTGACACCCGTTCCGATCTCGACATCTTTAGGTGAAGTCCGGATTTTTCGTCGTTCTCGCAGAAATTCGCGCACCTTCTCAAAATCCGTATGATCCTTTCGTATGCAATCAATACACAGTTCTGAAGATTGACGCACGACTAACTTTCCGCAAGATTTACAATTGATGACATCCATTTCTTTCACCTCATACAGAGTATCGGCAGGATTGTCGCTTTCTTAAACACTTCGAAATAAAGTTACAGCAGAAATTTCTTTTGCGCCTGCCTCCTTCAGTCGAAACATTGCCTGCCGAAGAGTCACACCTGTCGTGTAGACGTCATCGACGAGCACAATGTTCTTCCCTTTGACGTCATTTGTCACGCAAAACGGATTACTTCGCGCAAGCCGAGCCTGTCGTCCTGCCTTACTTTGGGCAGGACCCTCCAAACGATTCAAATACGGCGCGATTTTCCCACGCATCTGGCGTGCGATCAACTCCGCTTGATTGAAACGACGGTCTGCGAGACGCTCGGTGCTTAACGGTATCGGAACAAGAACAGCTTGTTTGATTTTTACCTTCTTCAAGTCATCGGTAAACATCTCAAGCAACGCAGTATCTCCGAGAAACTTGAACCGACGCATGAATTCCTTGGCTGCCTCATTGTACAGATAAAGAGGTGTCGTCTGGAGGGGCAGCCCTTGTTGCCGCCACACCGTACAATCTGAACAGCATGGCGAACCCGGCTTTCCACAATCGACGCATTCCCCTCTTTTTACAAACTTTATTTTACAGGTCGGACAGGTCACTTGCCTAGTCCAGAGATTTCCGAGTTCCCAACTAGGTAGATAGACCTCTTGACAGAATAAACATCGATTCATGGTTGCACGGCATTCGCTTTTTTAATGTGATGGATCGCTTCATACATCGCATCACTTCGGTCATTCGCGCAAAATAAAATGTCACCATCCGGATACGCCGACGATCGTCCGACACGTCCGCTGATTTGAATCAAGGCTGCCGTACTGAATCCGTGATCGGCATCAAGAATCGCAACCTGGACGTTTTCAATCGTCACACCCCGCTCTAGAATCGTCGTCGTCAGTAAGATTCCTGTCGATTGTCGAAAGCGTCGGACCTTCTCGACTCGTTCTGAATCCGCGGCATGGACCGTCTCGACGGTATAGCCTGCATCTGCGAATCGGTTCTGCCATCGCTCAAGCTCCGCAATACGCGAGACGAACACGAGCCGTGGTACAGCAGCATGACGCGCCAACCAATCGAATACGATCTGTTCGGTATAAGGTACGACGAGCTTTGGTACCGGTAACGGATGCCCGTGATAGCGTCGCATCAGTCGGACTATCGGAAAGCGTCGATGCCAAAACGAAGGGGTGGCGCTTAATAAAATCAAGGCAGCGTCTTTCGTCATCGCTCGTTTGACGTACCGGTGCAACGTCCGGTCCATCCGGTAAGGGAAGGCGTCGACCTCATCCAAGAAGACGACATCGAAACAATGCCGGTAATGAATCAATTGGTGTGTCGTACTGACCGTGATGTCACCTAACTCGAGACGCTCCGACGAACCACCGTATAAAGAGACAATGGACGCATTTGCGAATGCTCGCTTTAAATGCCCTGTCAATTCCCGGACGACATCCGCCCGAGGTGCTGCGACAAGAACACGTCGTCCGTTTGTAAGGGCGTCGGCGATTCCTGGAAAGAGCATCGGCGTTTTTCCGGCACCACACACGGCATGGACAAGAAGTCGTTTCGGACGCAAGACGGTCTGCTGGATTGCTTGTGCGATGCGCAGTTGCGCCGGCGTCAACAACAATGGTCCGTGTTGCGACGGGATCACTGGATCAAGCGCCTCCAAATCCGTCACAAGCCTCCCGCAGCTTCGCAATTTGCCATAAGCGAGACATTTTCGGCAATAATAACAGGCTGTTCCACATGTACAGGCACCTCGTACTGGTAGTGCGCCACACCGTTGACAACGCCATGTCACGGCTGGCATGTATCGATATGTTTCGTTTGGTGTATCTATCCATTCAGCAGGTACGAGCCGTCCTCGAAGATCCATCATCATGACCTCTCCTTTCTGTGACGTTCCTTTCTCGCATATGCCTGGTATCTCCTTGTCCGCATTCGTTCCTGCTCCATCGCTTTTTTCCTCAGTCAAATTAAGAAAATAGTGTATGTTATGTCTCTAAAAGTTGTCGTAAGTAGAATCATTCATGAAAATCGAGGATTTTGACAAAACAAAAGCAACAGGTATTCTCAATGTAAGAGAATTCCTGTTGCTCATCTGTTTTCTCGGATATATTGTTCATTCCGCTGCATGATACCATGTGATCCCAATTGCACCAGGTCCGAGGTGGGTCCCGATGACGGGTCCGAAGAAGCTCATCTCGATGCGCGCCTGCGGGAAAAGTGCCGTTAGTTCGGCAATTTCTGCTTCTGCTTTCATAGAATCCTCAGCATGGATGACACCGATGACATATCCTGCTCCGTCTCCTTTGATGTCTTCCTTCATCATTTCCTCGATCCGATTGACCGCTCGCTTGAACGTCCGGATTTTTTCGAACGGAACGATTTTCCCGTCGATGAAGTGAAGGACCGGTTTTATCTTCAGAAACGAGCCGACGAATGCCTGTGCGACACTCAGACGTCCACCGCGCTGGAGATGGGCTAGATCGTCGACGACGAAGTAGGCTCGAATCTGTTTTTTTAATGTCTCCAGACGATCAACGATCGTCTCTGCCGTCGCTCCTGCATCTCGCAAACGAACGGCTTCTTGGACGAGAAACGCTTGCGGCATACAGGAAATACGTGAATCGATTGGATGGACGTTGACATGCTCCACCATCATGTTGATCGTATATAACGCTTGATACGTTCCACTGATCCCACTCGATAGTGTGATACCGATGATATCCGTTCCTTCCGGCAATTGCTCGAACGACGCAACGAGATCACCGATGTTCGGTTGTGATGTCGTTGGGAGGCTGCCCGTCTGGATGCGTTCATAAAATTCAGCTACTGAGATGTCAAACCCTTCTCGATAGGCGTCACCGTCGAAGATGACACTAAGTGGTGCGACGTGCACTTGATGTTCTTCACAATAGGTAGTTGGCAGATAGGCTGTGCTATCCGTTAAGATCACAATCTGGCTCATCCGTGAATTTCCTCGCTTTTATAGTTCCGTCGTGACGCTGCCGAATGTGACACGCCACAATCGTTTTTAAGTGTAGCATTTTTCCTTAGATAAAAAAAGAAAGACGGGAGCCCCGGCTCCTGTCTTTCGAGATATTAGACGACGACCCATCCACGGCGGATTGATTCGACGACGGCACCAGTACGGTCCGGTACATTCATCTTCCGAAGGATCGATGAGACGTGGTTCTTGACCGTCTTTTCACTGATGTATAACGTATCGCTGATCGCGCGGTTTGAGAAGCCGTCCGCCAGTAACTGTAAGACTTCGCATTCGCGACGTGTTAGAACGTGGAGCGGTGCTTCCGCGACTCGTTTTTCAACAGGCTGTGATGCCATCGTTTGTTTCATCTTCATCAAACGACGATATTCCTGTAACAAGTTCGGTGTGACCTTCGGATGGACGTAGCCACCTTCGCGGTATACGGAACGAATCGCATTGACGAGCTCATCGGTTGCCATTTCTTTTAAGAGATAACCGACCGCGCCCGCACCGAGTGCGTGCATGACATACGTCTCATCATCATGAATCGATAAGATGATGACACGGACGTCCGGATAGACTTCCATCAGACGTTTTGTTGCTTCGACACCATTGACTTGCGGCATGTTGATATCCATTAAGACGATATCCGGTTGGTGGGTTTCGACGAGCGAGATGACTTCCGCTCCGCTTTCCCCCTCCGCTACGACGACGAACTCTTCTTCGAAATCAAGAATTCGTTTAACGCCTTCGCGGAATAACTGATGATCGTCGACGATGACTACTTTCACTTGCTCGTTGTTCACAGTGTTTCCCCTCTCGCTTCAGATTCCTCGATCGGAATCTTTACCTTGATGACCGTACCTTTTCCGGGTTGCGTCTCGATTTCGAATTCACCATCGATCAATTCGATCCGCTCACGCATACCGACGAGTCCGAATGACTCGTCACACGACGCGACGATGGAATCAAAATCAAATCCAACGCCATTATCCTTTACATGGATTCGTACGGAATGTTGATATTGTTCTATGATAATACGAATGTCACTCGCTTTGGAATGCTTAACTGCATTTTGAACGGCTTCTTGCACGATTCGGAAAACGGCGACTTCATACGTCGAATCGATTCGTTCACCGCCTCCAAGATAGTTGAAGTGAACCGGAATATTCGAAATTTCTTGAATATGACGAAGATAACGTTCGAGCGTCGGAACGAATCCGAGATCGTCAAGCGTCATCGGACGTAAATCGTATATGATACGACGGATATCAGCAAGCCCATCCCGAATCAACGTCCGTAAACGGTGAATCTCTTCAAAAGCTGCCTCTGCCCCATTGTGCTGGTGAATCTTTTCAATCAAATCTGCCCGGATCAAGACATGGGCAAGCGTCTGTGCCGGACCATCATGCATATCGCGCGACAGCCGGCGGCGTTCATTTTCGGCGGACTGGAAGACTTTTAGACCCATCTCCTGCTTTTGCATCGCCTTTTCATATTTTTCATTCATCATCTGCATATCGTCCGTCAAGAAGTTCAAGACGACCGAGACACGTCCAATCAATTGATCTGCTCGTTCTATCGTCTCATCGAGCTGAATCAGTCGGCGTTCGAGCTCATCACGTCGTTTTCGGCAATTCATCTCGTCTCGTTGATTGATGAACGATTCGAGCTGCAACGTGTTCGCAGTCTCATAGGCCGACCGGACATCCTGTTCCGAGTAGCTGTCGAAGTTCTTACTGACGACGACGAGTCGCGCCTTCGCATCCTTGATATGCCGTTCAAGTCGTTCTGCTTCTTTTATATAGTCGTGCACCCGAATCTTCAGGTCGCGTAGTTCTTGCTGAATTTCGGCATACTGTTCGCGAGAACTTTCCGTAATCCGGACGATTTCTTCCCGACTCTCTTCTACGACGCCGATGATGTTCTGTACGATATCATTCAAGGATAGCCGCTCCCTCATCTCATTCGTCATGGTACTCCCTCCATTCCTTGCCAGTCGTCTACGGTTGTCTCTCTCTTGGAACGTCGTTATGCTAGAAAGAACTAGTTAACGAGGAGGACATTTTTGATTATGACATTATCTAATTATTATACAGTAAAAGAAAATGGTTTCCACGAAATCATTATCCAAAAGTCACGATTCATTACCTATTTAGCGCGTGCAACGACGGAAGAACAAGCCCAGGCGTTCATTTCCGAGCTGAAAAAAAAACACCACGATGCGAACCATAATTGTTCCGCCTACGTCATCGGTGAACGCAATGAGATCCAAAAAGCGAATGATGACGGTGAACCGAGCGGAACAGCTGGTGTTCCGATGCTCGAAGTATTGAAAAAGCGTGACTTGCGCGATACGGTCGTCGTCGTGACACGGTATTTCGGCGGCATCAAGCTCGGTGGTGGTGGATTGATTCGCGCATATGGTTCGAGTGTCTCTGAAGCATTGAACGCAGTCGGTGTCGTCGAACGGATCGAGCATACCGTCGTTTCTGTCAATGTCGATTATACATGGCTTGGTAAACTCGAGAACGAACTGCGGGCAAGCGTCCATCCAATTGATCAGATCCATTACCTCGATCAAGTCCAGATCGACGTCCTCGTCAAGACAGCCGATGTTCCGGATTTTCTCGACTGGATGACGAATATGACGAATGGTCAAGCTGAGTTGTCAAGCGGCTCTACACGCTACCTCGAACGTGACATTATTTCCTGAACTGCTATACTGATTATAAAGAATTTTAAAGTTTTTCAAAAATTCAGAAAAAGTTAGGGGTTAATGAACGTGGAAGAGCGAACCCGAAGCAATAAAAAAAAGATAAAGAAAAAACGTTCTTGGTTCAAAGTGTTCGTGATCAGTTTTCTTATCGTGCTTATTGGCGGAGGGGCGACCTTCGCGTATGTCGCGTACAAGACATTTCAGACCGCAAACGACTCAAAAGTCGATTTAGCTCGTGGTGACAAGTCCGAGAAACGAGAAGCTGCCATTGATTTGACGAAAGATCACTTTTCCGTTCTGCTCGTCGGAACGGATGAACGACCTGGTGACACTTCCTCACGTGCTGACACGATGATCGTCGTGACATTCAACAAGGACGATCAGACCGTTGATATGGTCAGCATCCCCCGTGATTCACTCGTCGAGATCCCTTCTGTCGGTTACGAAGATAAAATCAATCACTCTTATGCCTTTGGTGGCATCGATTCAACGATTGAAACCGTCGAGACGTTGCTCGATATCCCAATCGACTATTATGCCTCGATCAACTTCAACGGTGTCGTCGCGATCGTTGACGCCTTAGGTGGCATCGATGTCGACGTCAAATTACCGATCGATACGCTCGACTCATCCGATAAGCGCAATGGCGTCAAATTGGAGCCGGGGAAACAAACGTTGAACGGAGAGGAAGCACTCGCTTATGCCCGAATGCGTTATCAAGATCCTGAAGGTGATATCGGTCGAACAAAACGCCAACAACAAATCGTCGAAGCGATCGTCGATCAATCCACCTCATTCGGTTCCATCACGAAATTGAACAGTCTGATGGATGCGACCGGTGATAACTTCAAAACGAACATGTCGTTGACGGAAGCATTCCAATTGCAACCATTCATCAAAAAAATCGGTTCGGTCAACCGGATTGATTTAAAAGGAACGGATACGAAAATCAACGGCGTCTACTACTACCAACTTGATCCGACTTCACTTGCGGATGCAAAAACGACGTTGAAGGAACAGCTCAATCTACCGACTGATGAGACAACGGACGGCACTATGACGGAGGCTGCAGATGATTCGGTCACTTCAACCAACTGATCATACGTCACTATTAGACGTTCAGCGCCGCGCTTACAAGATTGAAGCACGATTACTCGAAACTGCTGATTTCCCGCCATTGCGAGAAACGATTGATGACATCAACATAGAGGCACCGACTGGTTTTGTTTATGTTATCGACGATAACATCACTGGTGCCGTCACGGTTGACGCTCTGACAATCACCCGTCTCGTCGTTGATCCGGCATACTTCCGGCAAGGGATTGCACAATCCTTGTTGCAACATCTATTCGAACACAGTCACGCAAAACATGTCATGACCGGAGCGCGTAATCTTCCCGCGCTCGCTCTTTATGCTCGCTTCGGCTTCACGGAAGTTCGACGCGTATTCCGCGATGAGATTGAACTCGTCTTCTTGACGCGCGTGTGACGTCTAATAACAAAGCAGCAGTGGACAAATGTCCGCTGCTGCTTTGTTATTAGAAGAAAAGAAAACCGAGCACTGCACCGATCAGAACAATACGAAGCGGTGACTGCTTATAAAAACGTAACAGACAAAATAATCCGAAAGCCATCAAGAAGTCGAGTCCACTTTTAATACTCGATGTAAAAATCGGATCGTACAATGCCGCGAGTAAGATACCGACGACGGCAGCGTTGACCCCGATCAACATCCGACCAACCGACTGATTTTTTCGGATGCGATCCCAGTACGGCAAAACACCGATGACGAGTAAGAAACCGGGAAAGAAAATCGCAAGCGTCGCAAGGATGCCTCCAGAAATACCAGAGACGATCGTACCGAGATACGTCGCGAATGTGAAGAGAGGTCCCGGTACTGCTTGTGCCGCTGCATATCCGGCAAGGAACGTATCCGTATTCATGAGTCCAGGTACGAGCGATTGCTCAAGAAACGGCAAGACGACGTGCCCGCCACCAAAGACGAGAGCTCCGGCACTGTACATGATACTCGTCAGCTGAATGGTTCCAGTTGTCGCTTGAGCGAGAAGCGGTGTGATGGCGAGTAAGACGAAAAACAAGACGAGTGCGATGACGCTAAACATTCGTGGTACGCGAATTGACAACGAACCACCTGTCTCTGTCTCTTCTTTGAACCAGAAGAAAGCAATAAGACCTGCGAGTAGTAAGACTCCGACTTGCACCAATGGATGGGCAATCAAGAGCACGCCTGCGAGCGCCAGTAACATCAAGGTCAGGCGTTTGGCACCTGTCGCAAGCTTCATTCCCATACCCAGAACGGCGTCAGCGACAATCGCGACCGCAACCAGTTTTAATCCGTGAATGAATCCAGCTTCTGCAACGTCGAACCGTGTCGCAAGAAGCGCGAACAGAATCAAGGCGATACTCGACGGCAACGTGAAGCCGATGAAGGAAATAATTGCTCCTGCTACCCCACCACGGATCAGTCCGATGCCCATTCCAACCTGACTCGAGGCTGGACCGGGTAAGAATTGACAGAGCGCGACTAAGTCAGCATAGGCTTTCTCGTCGATCCATTTTTTCCGTTTGACATATTCTTCATAAAAATACCCGAGATGGGCGACCGGACCACCGAACGACGTCCATCCGAGCTTAAACGACACTAGAAAGATTTCGATTAAACGATGCATGTTTCACCTCCATCTTTCATTTTACATAAAAATTGTTAAGTTCTCGTGAACTTCAATGATTTTTCTTCCCGTATGTTCCCTTTCGCCACAATTTCTCCATAGGACCTTGTGCATGATGCTTTAGATATCTGTTTGATGCGATACCTTGCGTAATCAAAATCAGGAATACAAGTAACAGACCTTGCCATAAAGGCGTCGTTTCAAACTGACCGCTCAGGAAGATGAAACATGTAAAGACGAGTGTGTGCATTAAATAGTTCGTCAATGCCATCCGTCCCAGTCCAGCAAACCACCGCATTCGTCCAGCACGGACGAGTAATGCGACAGCACAAGCATAGGTGATAGCAAGCGTCCGACCTGATAACCAGACATAAAAGAGATTAGATGAACCGTCTGGTAAGTCCATATGTGAATGAATGATTCCTACGAATGATGGCACCGTCAGCAACAGGCTGATTCCGAACGTCCACCAGAGAAAACGATTCGTCGGCGGTCGTGTGCTGAAACGTTCCATCAACAACGCCCCGATTAAGAACAGCGACAGAATTTGCGGCCATATGATACCGGTGTTCAGAAAGGATTGCGGTAGTTGAACGGTTATCTCATCGTGAATGAAGCCGACAATATCCCGGGAAGCGACCAACGATTCCAGGAAATCATTCTCTTCGATACTCGATTCATCTCCGAATTCGTTAGCATATTGGTAAATCGATATGTAAATCAGGAAAGTATACACTTGACCGACGACTACAACTAACATTTTCGTAATCGACTTTGCTTTCGTAAATAATAACAAGATGAAACCAGTCAACGCATACGTATGTAAAATATCGCCCTGCCACAAGCATAAATGCACTAGTCCAATGAGAAAAAGAATCCCCAGACGACGCGCAAAAATCATCTTCGATAATCCTTTTTGTCGCAAACGCTGGATGAACAAATAGAATCCTGCTCCGAACAAGACACTAAATAGCGTATAGAATTTCGTCTGGATGAAAAGGTCAAAAAACAGACGAATCCATTGGTCCGCTTCCCCCATCATCGCATGTGATCGATCCCCAAGAAAACTTGGCATATTGACGAATAGGATTCCGCATAATGCAAAACCCCGTAACACATCTAAATAAACGATGCGTTGATTCAACTGTTGTTCCAACCTAACACTTCCTTCCTAAAAAAAGGAGCTGACTCAAAAAAAGAATGACGCGTCTTTTCACGCCCTTTCCTCAGGCGAGACACAAGCCAGTTTTCCTGCTTCATTCAAGCAGGAAATCAGGTCTTGTTTGTCTCTGACAGCGCATAATGCGCTTTTTCCTGTAGGAGTGGCGCGAAACACGTCATTCTTTTTGTTAAAAGATAAGGGTGGCAGATCATCATTCTGCCACCCTTATCTTTGTAGAGACTGACTTTTGAGTCAGCCCCTTTATCATACGCTATCTCGATGTAAAACGTTCCAACAAATTCAATAATGGACGATAGCGTTCACCGAGCAAACCGAGCGACTCGACTAAAATATCGAGGACAAGCAGTAACATGACGAGGGAGACAAGTGCCCCAAGTGAGTTCGTCTGAGAAAAGAGAACTGCCGTCATCCCAAAAATTGCACAGAGTCCATAGATGACAAGGACCGCTTGGCGCATTGTAAAGCCAAGATCAAGTAACCGGTGATGCAAATGAGCTTTGTCCGGTGCGAATGGCGGTTTTCCTTGCAACACCCGACGGACGATCGCAAATAACGTATCGGAAATCGGGATACCAAGCAAAATGACCGGGACGGCAAGCGAGAACAGCGTCACGTTCTTGAATCCAAGTAACGACAACACACCGAGCATATACCCGAGGAACAAAGCACCCGTATCGCCCATGAAAATCTTCGCTGGGTAAAAGTTATGGAACAAGAAGCCGAACGTACTCATCAATAAGAGAATCGCGACGATCGTCACGTAGACGTTTCCTTGGATGACGGCAAGACTAATCAATGTCAACAAGACGATACTTGAGACACCGGCTGCTAAACCATCTAATCCATCAATCAAGTTGACGGCGTTCGTGATCCCGATGACCCAAAGGAACGTCAACGGAACACTCCACCACCCGAGATATAATTGTTGGTCGAACGGTAGATTGATGAACTCAATCCGAATCCCACCGTTGAGGACAATGACGGCGGCAACGATTTGCCCCATCAGCTTTAAACGGGCATTGAGCTGGAATCGATCATCAAAGGCACCTGTCAAAATAATAACGAATCCGCCGACTAGAATATGCGTCGCATACGGACTCGAAGGTTGTAAGATAAAATAACCGATCATGAACGCGATATAGATCGCAAGTCCGCCAAGTCGCGGCATGATTCGGACATGTACTTTTCGCGCGTCTGGACTGTCAACGGCACCGACTGCAATCGCAAAGCGTTTCACGACGGGTGTGATCAGTAAGGCGGCGATAAAACAGACGATGGACGCAGTCCATAACATAGTAACATCACGCTCCTGCGCGAATTATATCATAAAAAAAAAGAGCCGACGAGCGGCTCTTACATGAAGATCGGTACTTCAGCAGCTGGATCATATGTATAGATACCGCGTCCAACTTTCTTAATGGCAGGGTTTGCCTGTTCGACTTTCGCCATCAATTGATAGATATTGCTGATTTGATGGCGATAACGTAACTCGAGTTCCATTTGGATATCACGAGCTGTCATCGATTCACGCTCGCGCATTAAATCACTGATTTGGTGCACGTAGACTTCTAGTGGATACCGTTGATTGACGCGACGTTGCTTTAACGGACGCTCATGCGTGACGGCGATTTCTTGCGAATGTTCTCCCGTTCCACGGCTTAATTCCGAGATCAAATACTCGGCGCGACGTTGCAGACGACGGTATTCCTCTTCGATTTCCATTAGTTCGCGGTAGATGTGTTCACTGTTCCCCATTCCTTGCCCCTCTTTCCTATTTTATACATTAATGTTTCATTTGTGTTTCAATTGTATGTATTTTGAAATATATTAAACTATAATTCGCCTCGATAATATATAATTTCTTTAATTATTTAATTATCCTGTAATATTTTCATATCCTTACCGATAAATTGGCTACACTTCATATTAACAGAAAGGAATGAAAACGGAACATATAATTTCGAGATTTAACTATTTTAATAATACTTAAGTTCTATTAATACAAGATATATCTTTCTTATTTTAACGAAAAGGAGACTGGAAATTTAATGGGCAAATTACCTAAAACATTTCAGACCGCTTTAGTACTTTTGTTGGTATCCGGTTGCTTCGCTTCTACTTCTACTGTATCGGCTGCGACCGGCACAACCTTTACGAAAACTTCGTATCAGACGACGGATGCTTTGAATTTACGTAGTTCGAATTCGACCTCTTCGAAGAAACTACTGACGATCCCGAAGACGACGAACGTCACGTCAAACTACCGTAAAGGCTCTTGGTATAAGTTGTCATATAAAGGAAAGACGGGTTATGTGACGGGATCTTACCTGAAAAAGATTGAGAATGGTACGTCCTTTACGAAGACGTCCTATAAGACGACCGATGCGTTGTCCTTACGTAGTGCGGCAACGACGTCTTCTAATCGCTTGTTGACGATTCCTAAAGGGACAGGCGTACAATCGAGTTTTAAAAGCGGAAATTGGTATAAAGTTACCTATGCGAACAAGACTGGTTATGTTTCGGGTTCTTATTTGAAGAAAGTAGCTGCACCAGCTAAAACCACGGTCTATACGACGACCGATCGCTTGAACTTCCGTTCGTCCCCCTCGACGTCCGGGAAAGTACTTACAACGATTCCGAGTGGAACAGCAGTCAGCTCCCTCGCCGTTAAATCGAACTGGCATACGGTGCAGTACCAAGGGAAAACAGGTTATGTCATGGGGACATACTTGAAGAAAGGGACTTCCGTCCCTGCCTCGACGACTGGAAACGTTGACTACAGTGGTTCGAAGATGTATGTCTTAATCTCGTCCGGTAACAGTGTCGCTCTTCGTGCGAATACTTCAACGCTCAGTGGTCAAATCGCCCGTCTCGGTCGGGGGACCCCTGTCGTCGTCACGAATCCGCGGCATCAAACGAAAGGCTTCGTCGCCGTCCGGACAGCGAGTGGTCAAAGCGGTTATGTCGATGCGACGTATCTGACACTGTTCCAACCGGCACCATCAAACCGTCCATTGCTTGTCCTTGACCCGGGTCATGGTGGACATGACGCAGGCGCGGTTCGTTACGGCGTTACGGAACGTGACATCGTCCTTGCAGTCACGAAACAAGTCGCTGAACGTCTTGCCGGAAAAGTCGATGTGACGATGTCACGTTATACAAACGATTACTACCCGTCACTTGGAGAACGGAGCGCCCTTGCGAACAGTCATGCGACGACTGCTTTCGTCAGTGTTCATATCAATGCTTCAACGAGTGCACAGGCATATGGAGCAGAGACCTTCTACTATAAGGGTGCTTCTTCGATCAACCTCGCTCAGAACGTTCAGCAACGTCTCGTCTCGTATGCTGGCATGCGTAACCGAAGCGTTCACTATGCGAACTATGCTGTCATTCGCGGCACACAAGCACCGTCGATTCTAGCGGAGCTCGGTTTCCTCTCGAACAGCGCGGATCGTGCGAAACTGACGAATCCGACGTACCAGTCCCGCTATGCTCAGGCGATCGCGGACGGTATCCTCGCTTCACTTTAAATCAACCGCATACCAAAAAGGATCGCTCAGGGAAGCGATCCTTTTTGTATACACATAACTTTCAAGGAATGTCCTTCACCATCAGGGAATGGTTCAGACAAGGGAGCGACTAGCGAGGATTTGCTCAAGGGAAAGCAAATCTGTCGAATCGACACGATAGTCTGCCTCATGGAGTGCCGACTCCGGTCCTACTCCGACGGCATACATGCCGGCAGCGTGAATGGCAGTGATGCCAGCTGTCGCATCTTCTACACCGATGCAACGACTCGGTTCGACGTCGAGTGCTTCTGCAGCACGGAGAAACACTTCAGGGTGTGGTTTCGATTGTGCAACAGTCGCAGCGTCTACGATGTCATCGAAATAGTGTCGAACCTTTAATGCCTCAACGACCATCAGCGCATTTTTAGAGGCGGACGCCATTCCGATTTTCAGCCCAGCGTTTCGGATTTCATCGAGGAATGCAGTGATTCCAGGAAGAAGATCCTGTTCAGAGATATGCTGGATCAATGTGACATAGTGTTCGTTTTTCTTCGCGGCGAGTGCTAGCTTCTCCTCCGCTGAAAAAGCGTTCTGTTTTCCGCCGAGCGCAAGGATCCGCTCGAGTGAATCCATCCGGCTGACACCTTTTAATGTCTCATTGAATTCCCGGTCGAACGGGATATCCAAGTCCTCTCCTAATTGTTTCCACGCTAAGTAGTGATACTCTGCCGTATCGGTAATTACGCCGTCTAAATCAAAAATGACCGCTTCGATCGTTGGTGCCATCCGACATCCATCCTTTCTTCCATCGTCCATGAAAGGCAAGAAATCGAATGACTTTGCGCAAACGATTGCACTTGCCTTATGAATAATTTTACTGGTTCTTCCGAATCTTTGCAAGCGTTATCAAATATTTCTGATTTTCTATTTTCAGACGCAAAACATGTCCATTTTGATAACGCTTTCAATTTTAAGGGAATGTTTTACTTATTTCGTTTTTTACTATTCGTTTTACAATTTTTAACTGCTATAATGACTTCATAGCATATGAGGGAGTGACGAAGATGTTTCAACGTGTTAAACAGTTGTTGAATGATCAAAGTCGAAGAATTCATCGTTATGAAAAAATCGTAACGACGATCAATAGCTTAGAACGAGAAATGGAGCAAACATCTGATGAAGCGTTACGGGAGTTGACGATTTCGTTACGGGAACGGCTACGAAACGGAGAACGGATTGATGCGATCTCACCAATGACATTTGCGCTTGTTCGAGAAGCGAGTAAACGAACGCTTGGCTTACGGCATTACGACGTGCAGCTCATGGGCGGACTCGCACTGCTTGAAGGACAAATCGCTGAGATGGCGACTGGTGAAGGAAAGACACTCGTTGCTTCACTCGCGAGCTTCACCCAAGCGTTATATGGAAAAGGTGTTCACGTCATTACCGTCAATGAATATCTAGCACGGCGCGATGCTGAACAAATCGGTCAAATCCATCGTTTTTTAGGACTGCAAGTCGGAATCAACTCCGCTGAAGCCACCTTTGAAGAAAAACGGATTGCTTACGCAGCGGATATTACATACGGTGTCGGGACTGAATTCGGATTCGATTACCTGCGGGATCATTTAATCATGGAGCCAACGGAACGTCTGCAACGTCCCCTGCACTTCGCCTTAATCGACGAAGTCGATAGCATTTTAATCGATGAAGCGAAAACGGCACTCATCATGGCGGAACGAGACAGTGTCCACGAAGGATTACAACAACTCGTCCGTCATGTCGTCCAGACGTTTGAAGACGAGCGGGATTATACGTTTGATGAAGAAATCAAAGCCGTCGCCTTGACCGATCACGGTATTGAGACGATCGAAGAGACGTTCGCGATCGATCATCTGTTTGCCGCCGAGCATTCCGTTCTCTTCCATTACGTCATTCAAGCCTTACGTGCCCATGTCGTTCTCAAACGAGATGTCGATTATATCATCAAGGATCAAAAAATCGCGCTCGTCGACCTCTTCACAGGTCGTCTGATGGAAGGACGCAGTCTATCTGATGGTTTACACCAAGCCCTTGAAGCAAAAGAAGGGGTTCCGGTCACGGAAGAGAACCGGACGACCGCCCAAATCACGATCCAACATTATTTCCGTCTCTATCATCAGGTAGCTGGAATGACCGGTACGGCGGCGACGTCACGGGAAGAATTTCAAAAGACGTACGGCATGGACGTCGTGACGATTCCATCGAACCGCCCGAAAATTCGGATCGATGCAGAGGACGTCGTCTTTGCAACACGCGACGAAAAGCTAGAAGCCATCGCGCTGGCAACAAAATCGGCACACGTCACGGAACGACCGGTTTTAATCGGGACTTCATCGATTGAACAGTCTTTGCGCGTCGCGAAGACACTTGATGCGCATGGACTCACCTACGAGATACTGAACGCTAAAACCGTCGATCAGGAAGTCCGGATCATTGCGGCTGCCGGACAAGCTGGTCGAATCACGATCGCGACCAATATGGCAGGTCGCGGAACGGATATTTTACTCGATGAAACGGCACGACAACAAGGCGGCTTGTTCGTCATCGGTACCGAACGCCATGAATCGATTCGGATCGACAACCAGTTGCGTGGTCGGGCAGGTCGCCAGGGTGATCCTGGATTGACGCAGTTTTATCTTTCGCTCGAAGATGAACTGCCACGCCGTTTCGCGCGAGATCGCCTCGAGCGTGTGCAACAAAAAGTACGAAACACTGCCGGTCCGCTTACTTCGCGTGACGTCCGGGATCTATTGCAGTTCGCTCAGTCGACATGTGAATCTGTCAACCGAAGTGTTCGGGATGAACTCGTTCAGCTCGAAGAAGTCATCAGTGAACAACGGCAAGCGATCTATCATCTCCGGAATAGAATCGTTGATGCGACGTCACTCGAGGATATCGTTCAGCCATTTGCAGGACGTGTCTTGCCGTCGATCCTCGACCAAACCCTCTCTGACGATCTCGTTCCAGAAGAATGGCCACTGGCTCTCGTCATGACAGAACTCGAGCAACTGTTACATCAACCAGTCACGTTAGAACGACTGGAGACGATCGACGAGATGAAACGACAACTCGAGCCGCTGATTGTTGAAACCGAAGCCCTACTCGTTGCCCATGTCACAGCTGAAAAAGAGACCGTCAAACGTTTCATCCTCCTTGCACTGGACGAGCAATGGACGCGCCACCTGACAGCGATGAACACTTTAAAAGAAGGGATTCATCTCCGCAGTTACGGACAAGAACAACCGGTCCGCATCTTCGAACGGGAAGGCATGGATTATTTTGAATATGCCATTGCAAGTTTCGAGAAACAGGTCCTTTCAGGCATCTGCCGCGCCGAACAGACACACGATAGCGAAGGAGAACTGCACCATGCACACGTCGAATGAAGTGTTCCGTCCCCCGCTCTATTTCACGGAGGACATGCCGATCGTCAAGGAAGATGAATACGTCTTTCGTCACGTCGCGAAACAACTGCCTGATCTAGAAGCCAATCAGATGGCGATCCATCTGTTTCAAGTCTTATCACACCGTCCTCTTCATGTCATCGCCTTGTTCCAAAACACGTTGTCTCGGTCGTTCCACCTGAATGACCTCGTCGTCCTTGCTTTATCCGGTGATGAACTTGTTGCTCGTAAAGTTCTCAGTATCGAGGAGGTCCCGGTCATCCTTCCGATGGCGACGTTACCGCTCTGGTTGACGTTTGAAGAAGACGAATGTTTCGTCGACCTCGAACAGTTGACGGAGCCGCTAAAACTCGTCTTCTCAAGCGAGACTCTGACGGAGCTCTTCATCGAAGACGACTCCACGGAACTCGAGCAACGGATGATCCGCCAAGTCGCTTATTCGCATCCGACACCACCCGCAGACGGTTGGTCCCTCTTACCAGTTTCAATCATGCGCGAACTAGACACTGTGACAGCAATCGTTCTCGTCCGTAATGCGAGCGATCAGACGCTGACACTCGAGGCGCTAACGCTTGAACTAATGGATGACGAAACGCCAATCGCAGATGTCACCCATCCCGGACTATCCTTACCCGCTTATAGTCAACAAGCGATCCGTCTCCGTTTTTCCTGCACCGCCCCGCACGTCGATGCTCTCGGACTCCGCTATCTCCCACCTTCTTCATAAAAAAACGTCTCGGCACACAAGATGCCGAGACGTTTTCCTTATCCTTTTAAGAGTCCGATGACACGGACGTTGATTGCTTTTGGTTGGAACGCGAGCATATTTTCCATGTCTTGCGCGATTCGTTCTTGGACTTTTCCAGCTGTCTTGATGATCGACATGCCGTATTTGATATGCACAGATAAACTGACCGTGATGTCGCCGCCGACATCTTCGACTTTTACAAGTTTGACCATTTGTTTTTCCTGTAATTTCGAATCATCTGCTGTAAAGGCAATGCCTTCTGTTTCTTGAACGGCTACACCTGCGATGACCTCAATGACTTGTTGCGAGACGTTCACGACACCATCCGCATTATTTAAATTATATGACATACCTTCCACGCCCTTCGTCTAGTAATCCATCTATCTAAAGTGTAATGCATTCCGCTTTATTTTGAAAGGTCTTCCCGCTTCTCGACGATCGGACGAATGTCGATCTCAATCAAAGGACGGAGGACACGGACGACGAGCGGGTGTATGATGATGCCAACGATTAGTAAGGCGACGCCAATCATGATCAGTAAGGCAAGCCATGCTTGCGGAACGAACGCATCCGTTACGTATTGGCGCCACGCCATGACGAAGAAGACGTGAAGCAAGTAGACATAGAGACTGAGTTCCCCTGCTCGCGTGATGAGCGGCAAACGACGCATTGGAATTAACATCATGAAACCGAGCGAAGCCGCAATCGATAAGAGGTAGATGACGCTATGCTTGAGTACACCAACCAACGCGTCACTATCATATTGTTCGACATATGGGAAACGATGCTTGAACGCATTTGCAAAGTCGACGATCTCTTTCGGCGTATCACGCCATGCTTCGAATAACAGGAAGCCCATGACGGCTGCGAACGTGATACCACCAATCAAACGGACGTTCATCCGCCGCTTGAAATTCTTCGGCATCTCGAAAATCCGGATGAACTCGTGCTCCGATAGATAGTTCCCGAGTAAGAAATACGGATAGAACATGATCAACTTGCGAAGTGCTAAGAAGCCCGTGTTCTCAAGCTCGAACCCATATAACAAAGCGAACGCGAGACCAAACCAGACATATCCTCGCAAGCGGACGACATATGGCGTTACGATATACCAGACGACCATAACGAACAGATACCAAAGTGCCCAATACGGACGTAGTAGATGTGTTCCGATATTTTCCCCGGACAACAGTGGTAGTCCTTCTCCAAGTGTTGCCCAAGAACCAATTAAAATTTGCCAGACACAGTAGACGGCAAATAATTGGATGACACGTAAGTATTTATTTTCGCGGAAGAAATAACCGCTTAAGATAATGAATAATGGCATATGAAACGAGTAAATCAACAGATAGACCGTCTCGAGCAACTTTCCATCATAATCAAACCGTAAATCCGTCAGCATGCGACCGATGACGACGAAAATGACAAGAAAACCTTTGATATTATCAAACCAAGGATTCCGATTCATGTTACACTACCCCTTATACTCCCTCGAAAGGAACGAATGTTTATGAAAAAGACACTCCTGATTCTATCCATCGTCTTGAACGTCGTTCTCCTTGCATTGTTACTGGGACGTAAACCGCTCGAAACTTTCGGAAGCGTCTTACCTGCAAAGAGTACGACTCCAGTCACGACATTCCAATACGATAAGAACCCGAACTATGTCCGTTTGAATAGTTTATTCCATACTTATCAATACCCAAAATCAGCGAACGCTGTCATGTTAGGTGACTCAATGACGAATTTTGCCGATTGGCGCATCTTGATGGAGGATCCGACAATCATTAATTTCGGGATTCCTGGCGATACGACAGAAGGCTTTTTGACTCGCCTCGACTTGATTCTCGAGATGAAACCAAAACGCGTCTTCTTGATGGGTGGCATCAATGACATCCGTCACTATACGCCGATTCCACAAATTACCGAGAACATGACGACGATCGTGACGACACTTCGAAAAAATAACATCGACGTCGTCCTCCAGTCAACCGTTCCTGTGGCTCCAAAATATTCGGACTCTGTCCGAATCAATCGTGATGTCGAAGCGTTGAACCGAAATTTACAAAATCTCGCTCAATCGCTTAAAATCCCATTCGTCGACTTGAGACCTGTCTTGACGAACAAACAAGGGTATCTTCAGAATCGCTTGACGTATGATGGATTACACCTCGTCGGTGGGGGTTACCTGCGCTGGAGTGATGCCTTAAAACCTTATGCGTTGCAAACAAACATAACAGCAAACAAATAAGCAATGACGCATTAAAAAAAACGGCTCATCCCGACAATCAGGATGAGCCGTTTTTTGATTCTTAGTCTTCTTGGTTTTTAACACCCATATAAGCTGCAACGCTTGATGCTGAGAAAACAGCAACAGCAACGATTCCGACAGCGATCCAGATAACCTGATCCATCATTTCTTCATATCCCCCTTTATGTAACCGCTCACTTCTACATTTAGCGTACACGAATTTCGTCAAGAAAGAAACACATTTTCCATGTCTAATGACTAGACGATTCGGGAAAAAGTAACTATAGTAAAAGGACAACTATAAATTGTCAGAAAATTCGATTATTTAACAAGGAGGTGTTTCTGATGGCCACTTCATTGCTTACGCCGAAAGTGACGTTACGACATCGAAGTACTCTCAACTTTGGATATTGGCTTGTCATCGGATGCATAGGATGGGTGATGCTTGCCCTCGTCACGAATGTTGGTACCGTTCTTGGTCGTCTTCCTTTATATGAAAGCATTCCCCTCGCGATCCTTGTACTTGGGCTCACAGGTATCGTACTAAAAATGGCGCGTGACGAGTGGTGGATTCATTATCTTGAACGTCAGACCCAGTATTATATCGGACATGAGACCGTCACCAGTTGGTGCACGACGATCGATAGCATGTGGCTGATCCGTAAGACGATGCGTCGTGAACTTCGCCTACTTTACCGGCAGCTCGCTCAGACGAAAGCATCGGAAGAAGTGAAACAGATCCTTGCCCTTCAGCTTGTCGAGCGTGGCGTGCTCATCGTCTACTCCCGTCCAAAAAGTGATCATCCCGCTTGAAACGAAAAGAGGACTGCCCCATTACCTTCTAGAAGAGAAGCAGATGGGACAGTCCTTTTTTAGTGTTTTAACCAATCGGTTGCTGCTTCAATCGTCGGCATGACAAGTTGGTGTCCGTAGTTCGACCATGTGACATCGACCGATGCACCAGCCTCCTTCAAGAGTGCTGACAACTCTTCTGTTTCCTGAGCGGGACAGATTGGATCATTACTACCGGCTCCGATGAACACACGAACGTTTGATAAGTCCGGTAACGTCACACCGCGACGTGGTACCATCGGATGCAGTAAGATGGCTTGTTTAAATAGCGCTTCTTCAAACAACATGTTCGCTGCGATGTTGGCCCCGTTCGAATAACCGACCGGAATCAGGCGATCGAGTGCGAAGTCATGTTCCGCTGCTTGTTCCTGTAAAAATTGAATCAATCGTGCTGTCCGTAAAGCGAGATCTTCTTCATCGAAGACGCCTTCTGCGAGCCGTTTGAAGAATCGTGGCATCCCGTTTTCCGAGACTTCCCCGCGGACGGACAAGTAGCCTGCTTCCGAATCGAGCAACGAGACGAGTCCGACGAGATCTTGTTCCGTTCCGCCTGTGCCGTGTAAGAGTAAAAAGATCGGTGCATCCATTGTTTTTGGTGCTTGATATAAATGAATCATATGAGTCTCCCCTTCGGTACTGTAATAGGTGTTACGTGATTCGTGATCGCGGTGCGATGCGCTTCAAATTGTTCCGGTAACTTCAAGTCTTCTCCAAGCATCTCGAAGTCCTCATCGATCGCGAACCCTGGATTGTCAGTTGCGATTTCATGCAATATTCGACCTCGATCATGGAAATAGATCGACGTGAAATAATTGCGATCTTTTACTTCAGTCGTCTGCAAACCGAACGCGTTGATCGCCTTCATCCAGTCGAGTTGTTCCTCTTGATCGGTTGCGCGCCAGGCGATGTGGTGAACGGTTCCCGTACCCGGACGACCAACCGGCATCTGACCATGTACGACATCAATGACATTTCCAAACTCCCCTTCCGCAATGTACCGGTCAACGGTCTCCGTCCGTTTACTGAGGGTGAGCCCTAATGTATCGGTCAGTAATTTGGCTGTGTCTGATGGATCTCGCGACAGTAATGTCGCTCCCGCAAATCCTTTGATGGCGACGTCACGCGTGACACCGTCGATTTCATAGCGACTGCCTCGTCCCGCCTTGCGTTCGACGAGCTCGATTTGAAGACCATGTGGATCTTCGAACGCGATCTGTTGCTCTCCGAAACGAACTGTTTCTTCAAACGAGACGTTCTTTTGCGTCAGCCGTGCTTTCCAGAAATCCGATGCACCGACCGGAATCGCATAAGCTGTCGTTCCGACCTGTCCGGCACCGACCTGTCCTCTCGCCATGCCTTCAAATGGGAAGAACGTGATGATCGTTCCGGGTGCACCAGACTCGTTTCCAAAGTAAAAATGGTACGTCCCTGGATCATCGAAGTTGACCGTTTTTTTGACGAACCGTAGTCCGAGAATCGTCCCGTAAAAATCAAGATTTTCTTGAGGATCGCCGACCATTGCTGAGATGTGATGGATACCTTGCGTTTTCATAAAACAGGTTCCTCCTTCAATCGTTACTGTTAACACAATAATAGTAACTAATGAACAAATAGTAAACTAATTAGACTTGTTTCCATTTCCCCTGGAACCTTTACCCAATTTTGACCGTAGGACACTATGTAACAATGGTACACTTGTCGTACAACAGACATCTTTATAAGGAGGTTCTTATGTTAGAAATCAAACACATCACGAAGCGTTTCGGCGATTTCACTGCCGTTGATGCGTTGACGATCGAAGTGCCACGCGGACAAATCTTTGGTTTGCTTGGTGCGAACGGTGCCGGCAAGACAACGACGTTCCGGATGCTACTCGGTCTACTCCAACCGACCGAAGGTTCGATCACATGGAATGGAGAGCGTATTCCGACTTCAAAGATTGGATATCTTCCGGAAGAACGCGGATTGTATCCGAAAGTCCGAGTCGACGAACAACTCTTATTTCTTGCTGAACTCCGCGATATGAAACGGAAGGATGCAAAACGAGCACTGACCGAATGGCTCGAGTATTTCCAAATTCCTCAATATGAAAAAATGCGTGTCGAACAACTCTCAAAAGGAAACCAACAAAAAATCCAGTTGATCTCCGCCGTCCTACATAAACCTGAACTGCTGATTTTAGATGAACCATTTAGCGGACTCGATCCAGTCAATGCGGAACAATTAAAACGTGCCGTTAAAAAATTGACCGTCGATGGAACGACGATCGTCTTCTCGAGTCACCGAATGGATCATGTCGAAGAACTCTGCGAGCATGTTGCGATTCTCGATCATGGTAAGCCCGTCGTCGCTGGTTATCTTCCTGATATTAAGGCGAGCTATGGGAAGACCCGTGTCCTCTTGACGACGGATGCCCCACCACTCCTATGGGATAGCTTACCGGGTGTCCTTCAAGTTGAGTCGGACAATAATGGGCATGTCGTCCAAGTTTCTTCAAAAGAAACCGCTGACCAACTTCTCCAACATATCGTCAGTGAAGGACATCATGTTGATCGTTTCGTCTGGGATCAATTATCCTTGCAGGATATCTTCATCGAGGAGGTCGGAAAACGTTATGAACCGTAAATTCCTGACTTTATATCGCTTCAATCTATTACAGAAATTACGTGCCAAAAGCTTTTTAATCTCAACTGTTCTGATGGTCCTGTTTCTCGTCGGCTTCGGCAATATCGAACGGATTCTCGACTGGTTCTCGGGTGACGATCCGAAAGTCGCCCTCGTCAGTGAATTATCGACAGACCTTCGCCCTGCCTTGAAAAAGGCTGGTGTCACCTCAGACATCACACCGAAGGAGTATACGGTCGCAGAAGCACGTAAAGCGGTCGATCGAGGCACGTTTGACGTCGTAGCGATTGTCCAAGATTCTTATGACGTGACGCTCGTTAGTGCTAGTCCTGAATCCGAGTTACAGACACAAGTCGCGACGGTCGTCAAACAAGTCCGTGATCAAGCGGTCATCACGGATGCGAAGATTGACCCGAACGTTCTTGCGTCACTCGCTAAACCCGTTCCCGTCAAACAAGAGTTGACGTCGACAGGTGGAAAAAGTGAAGACGAACTCTTTGCTGCCTCGGCGCTTGTCTATGTCTTGTTGTTCTTGATGTACTTCACGATTGCAATTTACGGCGGGATGATCGTCACGGAAATCGCGAACGAAAAGTCATCCCGTGTCATGGAGTTGCTGATTTCAGCAGCGAGTCCAATTCAACATATGCTGGCGAAGATCCTCTCGATCGCTACGGTCAGTCTCGTACAATTGTCGATTCTCGTTGGTGTCGGCTACTACAGTGCTCAAAGTAGTAGTTTATTCGATCAGTTATCACTCGATTCCTTGAGTGCTCGGACGATCATTTATCTGTTCGTCTTCTTCCTGCTCGGATACTTCCTGTACGCGACGCTCCTAGCGGCACTCGGTTCGCTCGTCAGTCGGGTCGAGGATGCGCAGCAAGTGACGTTACCGGTCATCTTG
The DNA here is from genome assembly GCF_031844245.1 of Exiguobacterium sp. BRG2. NCBI lineage: Bacteria > Bacillati > Bacillota > Bacilli > Caryophanales > Exiguobacterium > Exiguobacterium sp. BRG2. The sequence continues at coordinate 37,171 of NZ_JAUZUW010000008.1, read as the reverse complement.
TTAATCGTTGCTGCCTTCATGATTTCGATGTTTAGTCTGAATGCACCGACGAACCAAGCTGTCGTCGTCCTGTCATTCGTGCCGTTCTTCACACCGATGGTCATGTTCCTGCGCGTCATGTTGACCGATGTATCGCTATGGCAAGTGTCAATTTCGCTCATCTTGATGCTGATCAGCATCTCGCTTGCCTTATTCGTCGGAACGAAATTCTATCGGGGTGGTGTTCTGTTCTATGGATCGAATCCACTCAAACAGTTGCGCCGGATCTTAAGCGGTCGCCGGTAACAGTTTACAAGACGAATCGTTTCCGCTATCGTTAGGTGAGAAAAAGCCTTTAGGAGGAACTACGTTATGCGGTCTCGTTTTTGGGCAGCGATCCTTTTCACAGCTGCTGCCATGGTCTCGTCACTTGTCATGTTCACGAAATTCCCGCAAGCGAGTGCGACATGGGAACTCGTCCTTGCCTATGGAGGCATGGCGTTCATCTCTAGCCTCTTTTGCTGGTCCTTCGTCGCGGTGCGCCGCCACTCTTCTCGTTTATACGGAAGCTGGGTCGGTGTCTTCATCGCTGGACTGACTGTCTTACTCGTCTGTATCGCGCGATTCGTCTTGCGTGGTGATGTGATGATGATTTTCAAATGGCAAGCGATGCTCGGTAGCTTAACTCTCAATTTCGGCTATGTCGGTTGGGTACTTGTCATTGCAAATGCGATCATTGGTTTCATCATCGGTCGGATCCGTCAAAAGACGCGTCGTCCACGCCCGATGCCACAACGTTAATAAAAAGTCGCTGTCTTCTGAACGTCAATCAGAAGACAGCGACTTTTTTTATTTACGATGGTAGCGGGAACGACTTTTCCGGTCGCTGTAATCCGCATAATAGGTCGAACTGGATAAAGAAACACCATCCGTCATGCGATCGAGATATTCATCGAGTTGCATCATCGATGGAAGTTTATCCTCAAACAACTCATACGTCTCTTCCGCTTGATCGCGTTGCAACTCTCCTGCTTCCATGACGGCCTCGACGAGCTCATGAAAGATCCGTTGCTCAGTGGCACTCATCGTCTGCTCGATCCGTTTGACATCCTCATCATACATTAAATCAAACAGACGCATTCGCTCCTCGAGCTGTTCCTCAACCCACGTTCCGTCTTGTCCGAGCGTCTGTTCATAAGCAAGCTTCATCTCTTCGAGCGGTGTGTTCTGTTGCATGATGAACTTTAACGATTCTCCCGTCCAGATATGCCGTGCCAAATAACTGGCATCGATGTTCAAGACGTCCGCTAATGCTTCGATGTAGGGTTTAGTTGGATAGACTTCGCTGAGTTCCGTCCGACGGATGAAATACGGTGCGACACCGAGTCGTTCAGCCAACTGTTCGATCGTAATCCCGGCACGCTCTCGTAAGATACGGATCCGGTCACCGTAACCCCGATATGGTGAATGGTCTAGCATACGATTCCCTCCCTTGTTCCTATGGTATCATCATACCCTTGAATCCGGTGTCGGATACATCGAACTTTTGGATGAATTCCGGAACAGATGGCGTGGGTAGCGTAACCAAATCGGTAAGACACTTAAGAAGTATCCGATCGTGACGATACTGATCCAAAATGCGGCTAAGTCGAGGAATGACCCGACCTGTAGTCCGGCTCGGGTCACGACGACTTGGAACAATAAGAAAGCATGAAAAACCGAGATCAGGTACGGAATGAGTAAGACCGCACCATACTTCATGAGCAAGTAACGGCGGATATTCCCGGAACCGAACCCTAACGCAAACAATGTCTTCATTCGTTTTTGTTCTTGTTCCGCTGTCATCTGCATCCACACATGCAGGAAACTTGCATTGATGACGAACAACCAGATCGTCAGGAGGATGACGACGAACGTGACGAGGCGCACGATCCGGATGCCGTCGATCTCATCCTCCGTCTCATTGATCAACTGATAAGGAACCGACTGTTTTTCATCTAGCTTTGCTGCAGACTGGATGTTGCGGACAATCTTCATCCACTGTTCCCAGTCCTTTGTTCCGTAATCATGATAGGCTGGCGTATCAAAGACGACGATTTGACGGACAGGTTGCTTCAGTGTTTGAAAGACGGCATCACTGACGACGAACATCGTCTTGATCCGGTAGTTGTAACCGAAGACTAAATCATGGGAAGCAGCGGGAAGCAATTCAAAGCCAGCTTTTTCCATCTCCTGTTTCGCTTTTTTCATCGTCGGCGTGTTCTCTTCCAGTTGTACTGGACGTGCCGGTACGAAGAAACTCTGTCGACCGGTCGCTGTCCGCTCCTGAAAATGCAGTTGACGCATCATCTTGTTGTACGCTGAAATCGGTAAGAGCACCCGTGTTCCATCTGCCTTCACTTGAATATCTTGTTGGTAGCGATCCGGGAACGCCTTGGTCATCGTCTGCTTGATATCCTTCAATCGTTTCGTCGGCTGAGCGGACTCTTCATAATAGACGAGACCGAATTGGTTTTGTGACGATAAATCGAGTCCGACCAATTGAAATAAGAAAACGAGACCGACTGCTGTCAGCGCACACGATGTCAGAATCGTTCCGAGGGCAATGAGCGTACTATTCGTTCGCAATTGATTGGCGATTTCCGAGACGATCAGCTTCCGCAGCGACAAGCGACATGGTCGATATAACTTGGTCAACCATGGTAAGACATATCGACAAATAAAAAACGATCCGATGAAGATGACAAGTGGGAAAAATATATAAAATCCTTCCGTCCGAACAAATGCTAAGGCATAACCATAGATCAACAGGAGTAACGCTCCGATTTGCGTCAGAATCCAGACTCGTTTTCGAAATAGCGAACGGGAACGAGTCGGTCGATCGGGACGAAAGCGGTAGATCGCAAGGACCGTTGCCGTCAGCAAAACAAGGAAAGCGCCACCGATCAAAGCAAGAATCGCATAAAAGGATAATTCGAATTCGATTGCTGGTAAGAACATGACCTTGACAACGGACAGCAACAGCATCTTCGTCAAGACATTACCTAGAATCATCCCCGCAGTGATGGCTAGACCACCAACGATCAAGACTTCAATTAAGAAATACTTTAAGAAGTGTGACAATCCACTGCCAAGCGTCCGCATCGTCCGCAAATCATTCTTACGGTGCTCAAGCATCGTATAGGTCGTCGAATAGATGAACAGGACACTGAAGAATAGGATGATCAGCTCCGCGATGAAGACGAAGAAAATCGTCATCTCGATGACTTGATTCAATTGACTGAGGATTTTAGCGACGTTTTGGAACGATCCATTCGTCAACAAGTTCCAATAACTCGTCACGATCGTCATCGCGATGATGATCGTCAAGGCATAGCCATAATACAACCGCTGATAACGCCGGATGTTACGTAGGGCGTATTGCAGATAATTGATGCTCATCCCCTCCTAGCAGCGATAGTGATTCGATGACCCGTTGGAAAAAGATACGGCGCGGTTCATCGCGGAACAACTCCGTTTGAATACTACCGTCTTTTAGGAACAAGACATGATTACAATACGACGCGACTTGTGGATCGTGTGTCACGATGACCATCGTCATCCCCGTCGCGTTCAACTCGGCTAGGACATCCATGACGTGTTTCGTTGCTTGGAAATCGAGTGCTCCCGTCGGTTCATCCGCAAGCATCAGACGTGGTGTATGGATCAGGGCGCGACCGATCGCTGTCCGTTGCCGCTGTCCACCACTGACCTCATCGACCTGTTTATCAAGTAGATCATCAATTTGTAGACGACGCGCCAACTCTTCCATCTCATCTCGCGCGAGCTTTGTTTTTTTCCTTGATAGCATTAAGGGGACGAGCATGTTCTCGCCGAGCGTCAAGGAATCGAGTAAATTGAATTCCTGAAAGATGATGCCGAGCGTCTCGCGCCGGAAACGTGTCATCTCTTTTCGTTTGAACGTCGCCGTATCGACGCCGTCAATCAGAATCGATCCCCAACTTGGTTCGTCGAGTGTCGCAAGCAAGTTGATCAGCGTCGATTTGCCACTACCGGACGGTCCCATGACCGCAACCATTTCGCCCTCTTCGACTCGGAAATTCACATCCGTCAACGGTTGCTCCGTCACTTTTCCGGGATAGACCTTCCCTAATTGTTTGACCTCAATCATGTGCGCGACCTCCTACTAATCGAATCCGGCATGTCGTGCCGACACCTTCCTCACTCTCGAGTTCAATCTCATGCCCGAGCTTCAAGCAGACTCTCTGGACGAAATACAATCCCATTCCGGTCGATTCCCCGTAACGTCGTCCGTTTTCACCAGTGAAGAACGCATTAAAGACACGTGGTACGTCTCGTCTTGGGATTCCGACACCGTCGTCTTGAACCGAAAGGACGACTTGCCCCTTTGTCACCTCTGCCGTCAGAACGACTTCTCGACCATGTCCTGTCGTATACTTGATGGCGTTCGTCACGAGCTGTAAGACGAGGAAACGAAACCACTTCGCATCCGTGTAAACATACACGTCTTCAGCGATATCGAGTTTCGGAAAGACCTGATTTTTAACGAATAATCGTTTTTCTTGATTGATGATGCTCGTGACGAGCGGCTTCAGTGCCAATCGTTCTGCCTTCAAATCCGTCTCGATTGCTTCTAAACGCGACGAATAGAGCATCTGGTCGAGTCCACTACGCAACCGATCGACCTCTTGCCGTAAATCAGCTTGATACTGTTCTCCTGGATGTTCGAGAATCAGCTCAATGACGGATAACGGTGTCTTCATCTGGTGAATCCATTGGTCGACATACCGATGGCGTTCCTTTTCCTTTCGTCGCTCAGCGAATAAACTGTTCCGAAACAATGTCTGTTGCCGCTCTAAAAATTGTTCGACGGCAACGGAAATCGGTTCTTCACTATCACTGCGAATCGGTTCTGCGACCGATTGAACTGGCTGTTGCATCCGTCGTAGCAATGGAAGCATGCTGAAGAAACGATAACTGAGATAAATCAAAAGACCGATACTGTTCAAGAGTACGATATAAAAGAATGCTGCTGGGCGATAAAGATCATAGAGCCATAAGACGGCATATAAAATCAGCATTTGTCCGGTAAAGAAGATGATGCCTGGTATCGCGTGCCGTAAAAAGAGCTTCATGGTTCAAGAACCAGTTTATAACCGACGCCTCGCACCGTCTCAAGTCCAGCGACACCGATCTCGGCAAGCCGTTTGCGGACACGCGTGATATTGACGTTCAACGTATTCTCATCGACGAACGCCTCGTCATCCCAAATCCGTTCGAGTAAATCGCCACGACTGACGATTTGTGGACTTGCCGTCAGCAGCATCTCAAGAATCAGTCCCTCTTTTTTTGACAGCTCGATTGACTGTTCCCCGTACTCGACGATATAACGGTCCAAGTACAGCGTGACACCTTCTTTTGTCACCGTCCGCTCATCCGTTTCGTTCGACAGCGTGCCATAGGCTCGGCGAATCTGACTTTTAATCTTCGCGATGACGACCGCTCCTTGGAACGGTTTGACGATGTAATCATCCGCTCCGTATTCGAGCGCCATGACTTGATCCATCTCCCCGACCCGTGCCGAGATGAAGAGGATCGGCGCCCGTGTCTTCATACGCAATTGCCGGCACCAATAAAAACCGTCAAACTTCGGCAAATTGACATCTAATAGAATGACGTCCGGATTCGTCTCTTCATAGACCGCGACGACATCTCCTCGTCCATCTTCAACGACGACTCTAAAATCATAGCGTTCGAGTAGTTCTTTCAATAATGTGGCAATCTTCATATCATCTTCGACTAATAAAATCGTATGCATCGTTCATGTCAACTCCTTCTCCCTTTATCATAACGAACTCAAAAAGGACTGGAAACGATTATTCCGTTTCCAGTTCTGTGTACCCCTATTTAGTTCATCACGTGACGATGCGGCGGTAAGCACGGACCGTGACGATATAGTAGATCAGATAGACGATCGTATAACAAACAATCGCAAGTAATGTCGGACGAACGATGTTGTAGTTCAACAGTTTCTGCAAGACTTGCATCGCAACTAAACTATGAACGAGTCCGAGCACGTACGGTAAGGAGAAGACGAATCCGACAAGGCGCCGGATGATGCCTGTCTGTTCCTTCTCATCCACACCGATCTTCTGGATGATCGCAAACCGTTGTTTCGATTCTTCTGCTTCCGCGAGCATCTTAAAGTAGATGATTGAACCTGTCGCAAGCAAGAAGACGAGACCGAGGAAGCCGGCAGCAAACGCGAGTAAGCCGGTCGTTGCCGTCGTCATCGTATAGACCGGATAGTACGCTGCCATTTCTGTATCCGCTTGTTTTCCATACAGTTGCGTTAATTGCTTTATCAGTCCATCGTCATGACGTTCATCCGAAAACTGATAATTCGTCAGCATAAAACCTTTTTCCGGCATCTTCGCGAACGCATCGTCGTTTACGACGAAGGCAAGCCGCTGTTTCTCATAAAGTTGAGCGATTGGTAAATTCGTCGCAGCGGTGATGCGAAAGGACTCATGGACATCCTTGATTTTGACACCGACCGGCGATTTGACTTTCATCTTCAACAAATCGTTTCCTTTAAATGTTTCAAGGACGATTGCTTCGCCTCGTTTTGGTTCTTTGATGACCGTTTTCCCATTCGCTTTCGCGAGCTTGACGTAGTCCGAATAGTTGACGTAGCTGAATTGTCCCGGCTGGTCTTCATACGCATACGTCGCGTAGTAACGTGTAAACGTCAGAGGATTCGGAAGCTCAGTCATCTTGTGATCGACGTTCTTGACGTTGACCATCGTCCGGCTGTCGATCTTCTGGTCGGACTTTGCAATCAGCTGTTCCGCTTCCGCTTGTTTACTCGCAATCGACAGACTGTACGGGACTTGCTCCTCGACAGTCTGATCGATGAAGTAATAGATCGATGTCGCTGTACCGACCGTCGTCAATGTCACGGCAGTAATGACCGTGATCGTCGACAGCATGACAGCGTTCGATTTGATTCGTGACAGCAATTGTCCGTGCAGAATCAAATTCGTTCCTTTGAAATGTCGCGCTTGATTACTTAAGAGGCGTAATAAGAAGATCGTGAAGTAACTCATCGTTCCAAATGTCCCGAGGATCACACACAGCATCAAGAGTGGTGCGACAATCGTAAAGTGATCCATCAACGGTTGTCCCGTCAAATAGTAACCGATACCAATCAAAACGACCGAAAGCACGGCTAGGATCGGATGGACTTTCGGAAGGGATTCTGCTTGTTGCTCTGCCTTGAACAATTCAATCAATGTAAAACGATAGATCGTCCGGGCTGAACGTAAGGCAATAATCAGGAAGATCAAAAGGAAGACGCCGATCGTCTGCATGACGGAAGCCCCGCTGATCGTAAAGGTCGCATCGACTCGCATCGCCATGACGGAAGCCAGCAACTGTACGAAATATTTCGATGCGACTGTTCCCATCGCAATCCCGAGGATTAGACCGATCACTCCATACCCCATCGTCTCAAGGAAGATCAGTCGGGCAATCTGTCCCCGCTCTAAACCGAGCAATGCGTAGAGACCGATTTCCTGCTTACGGCGGCGTAAGAAGAAGTCACTTGAATACCAGATGAAGATAGCGGAGAAAAGCGCTAGAATCACACTTGCTCCAGTAAAGACCGTTCCTAATTTTCCGTACAATTCATTCGCCTGAAGCATCGCTTCGTTTGATCGAATCGCAAGGAACGTGTAGTAAATGAGAATCGCGAACGTGACCGCACCGAGGTACATCACGTTTTGACGGATGTTTTTTAGATTTTGAAACGCCAGTTTAGACAAACTCACGGACGGCACCTCCGAGTTCGCGTTGGACTTCCATGATCTGCTCGAAAAAATCCTTCTGTGAACCGAAGCGATGGACTTCCTTGAACAGCTCTCCATCCTTGACGAACAGAATTCGTTCTGCATAAGACGCCGTCATCGGGTCGTGTGTCACCATTAAGATCGTCGCGCCTTCATCGTTTAGTGACTGCATCGCTTCAAGCAATCCTGTCGCTGACTTTGAATCAAGCGCACCGGTCGGTTCATCCGCTAAGATGAGTGACGGGTCATGAATGATCGCACGGGCGGCAGCCGTCCGTTGTTTTTGTCCTCCCGATAGTTCGACCGGACGTTTATCGAGTAGGTCCTGGATACCGAGTTGATGCGCCACACGATCGACACGCTCTAAGATCATCTTTTTATCGATGTTCGCGAGTGAGAGCGGTAAGGCAATGTTTTCCCGGACCGTCATTGTATCGAGGAGATTGAAATCCTGGAAGATGAAGCCAAGTTGTTCCCGGCGAAAGCGAGCCAATTGTTTTTCCTTCATCACCGTCACGTCTGCTCCATTGATTAAAATCGATCCGTCCGTCGGCTGATCGATTGTCGACAGCAGATTAAGCAACGTCGATTTCCCGGCACCGGACGGTCCCATGATACTGACGAATTCCCCTTCATGGACACTGAGCGTCGTCGGACGTAGTGCTTCGTGGCGTGCCGTTTTCGTTTGATAGGTTTTTGTGATCTGTTCTGCTCGTAAGATTGCTTTCATCTGTAATGCCTCCTGTGTTTGATTCGTTACACTCAGTCTAGTCCTTCCATGCTTTTCTCAAAATGGACTTTACTTTCACTTCTCTTACAAAACGGTAAGACAAGGGAGGAGACATCAAAAAAGCCCCCATCCGTAAGGGATGGAGGCGTGTCGTATCTTATTTATGTGTTGCTTTGAAGAGCTCTGTGTCGCCTGCGACAACAGAAGTTCCTTCAGCTGGTACAGCTGAAAGCGTGAATTGATCGTGATTTGTCACGATGATCGGTGTGATCGTCGATGGTGCGTTTGCACGGATGTACTCGAGATCGAACTCGACGAGGACGTCTCCTGCTTTGACTTTGTCACCTGACTGGACGTGAGCCGTGAAGCCTTCGCCTTTAAGGTTAACCGTATCAAGACCAACGTGGATCAAGAGTTCAAGACCATCTTCACCTTTTAGACCGATTGCGTGTTTTGTTGGGAAAATCGTTTCAACCGTTGCGTTGATCGGTGAGACGACTTTACCTTCTGTTGGCTCGATCGCGACACCGTCGCCCATCATTTTTTGAGAGAAAACTTGATCGGGTACGTTCTCGATGTTGACGATTTTACCTGTAAGTGCAGAAGCGATTTTCGTGTTTCCTGCGTCGTTACCACCAAACAATTTTTTTAAGAATCCCATGATACTATCCCTCTACTTTCTCGATCGTTTTTCTTCCGAATGGAAGTTTCGATTTTTTATAGGAGTAAGCTGTTAGACAGCTCGCTCACGTTCTCACAAAAAGCATACGTTTGTCCCTCTGGTTTTGCAAGTATTTTTGTGTGATAATAGTTAGAAATCAAAAGGAGGCGCTTACATGTTACCATTTTCAGAAATTACATACGTCCGTCCTGATCTTGCTTTGCTTGAAACATCGATGAATCAAGCAATCGCTCGACTAACGGAAGCCACACAAGTAGATGAAGCAAACGCAGCCATCACTGAGATTAATACCCTCAGAAATCAATTTGAAACGGCAAGCCAGCTCGTCGAAATCCGTCATACGATTGATACACGCGATACGTTCTATGAGACGGAACAAGGGTTCTTTGATGAAGCAAGCGCGATCTATCAGGGATATGTCTCAAGCTATTATCAAGCGTTGACGACGCATCCGCTTCGCAATGAACTCGAACGGACGCAAGGCAAACAGTTATTCCTGATTGCGGAAGCGAGCCTGAAGACGTTTTCGGAAGAAATCATTCCAAAGCTCCAAGAAGAGAACCGTCTCTCAAGCGAATATACGAAACTGATGTCTTCTGCTCAAATCGAGTTTGACGGGAAGACGCTTAACTTATCGCAGTTCGGTCCTTACCTCCAATCACCAGACCGGGCTGTTCGTAAAGCCGCTTCAGAAGCCCGCTATGGCTACTTAAAAGAGCAAGGGGAAACGATCGATACAATTTACGATAAACTCGTCCATATCCGGACAGACATCGCGAAGACACTCGGTTTCCCATCGTTCGTCGAACTCGGATACGCACGGATGCTTCGCGTCGATTACAATCAATCGATGGTCGAACAATATCGCGAACAGATCCTTGAAACGATCGTTCCGCTCGCGACACAACTTAAAGAACGCCAGCAACGACGCATCGGTGTCGATCACTTGTACTACTACGATGAAGGATTCGCCTTCAAGTCTGGGAACGCGACACCTAAAGGCGAAGAGTCCTTCATCATCGAAGGCGGCAAAAAGATGTATGCGGAGATGTCACCGGAGACGAACGAATTCTTCAACTACATGCTCGACCGGGAAGCACTCGATTTAACGGCGAAGCCTGGAAAAGCGGGCGGTGGGTATTGTACCTACATCGCAGACGAAAAACTCCCGTTCATCTTCTCGAACTTCAATGGAACGGCAGGCGACATCGATGTCCTGACACACGAAGTCGGACATGCGTTCCAAGTCTATGAGAGCCGTCACCTGACTGCTCCAGAGAGTGCCTTCCCGACGTATGAAGCGTGCGAGATTCATTCGATGTCGATGGAGTTCTTTGCTTATCCATGGATGGAAGAATTCTTCGGTGAAGAGACGGCGAAATACAAATTCAATCACCTCGCAGGAAGCGTCACGTTCCTTCCATACGGCGTTGCGATTGATGAGTTCCAGCACGTCATCTACAACCAACCGGAATTGACACCAGCTGAGCGTCGCGAAGCATGGCGGACGATCGAGAAGAAATATTTGCCGCATCGTGATTATGAAGCGAATGATTATCTCGATTCAGGTGCCTGGTGGCATCAGCAAGGGCACGTCTTCGGAAGTCCCTTCTACTACATCGATTACACGCTCGCTCAAGTCTGTGCCTTCCAGTTCTATGCTTGGATGGAACAGGACCGGGAAGCAGCTTGGACATCATATCTCGATCTCTGTCGTGCCGGTGGATCAGAAAGCTTCCTCACGCTCGTCGAGCGCGCTGGATTAAAGTCTCCGTTTGCACCAGGTACGGTCGAAGCAGCGGTCGCACCGGTCAAAGCGTATCTCGAACAAGCAGACGACCTCGTACTCGATCGCGTTTAATAATTATTTTCATCAATCTAAAGTTCACGCTTACAACGAACGTTTCTGTCATCCCCGCTTTCCACAGGCGGGTGATAAGATCCGGCACCTCGCATTTCATGCGGTCTGTCGGATCTTATCTAGCCCTGACGAAAGCGAAAATCGTGCTTTCTTTTCCTGTAGGAGTCGAGGGTGAACATTCACGTTCTCTATTTATCGAATGAAAAAAGGTGAGTTTCCAGACTGGAAACTCACCTTTTTTCATTTTAAGACACATACACATTAAAATCATGAATCATAATAGACTAATTTCATTCAGATAGAAGCTTTTGATGGTACTTCACGTACCAGACTCGAAACTCGTCGGCTGGAATCGGTCTTGAATAATAGAATCCTTGCGCATACTCACAGTCAAGCACTCGCAAATGATCAGCTTGTTCAAGTTCTTCGATCCCTTCAGCGACGACGTCATACTTCAGCGTATGTGCGAGCTTGATGATCGTCTCGATGAGCGGTGCGTTCGAGCATGCATCCGGACCACTGATGAACGAACGGTCAATTTTCAGTCGCTGAATCGGCAAGCGACTCAAGTACGACAAGGAAGAATACCCCGTACCAAAGTCATCAATCGCAAGACGATACCCCATCTGATGCAACTTCTGTAACGCATCAAACACGCGTGTATCTGAAAAGACACCGAATGATTCCGTAATTTCAAGTTCCATCCGTTGTTCGATTCCCGGATGAACCTCTCGGACATCAGTCAGATAATCGACGATCCGACCGGAGACGAGTTCTTTGACGGATAAGTTCGCTGAGACGCGTAGTACTCCGAGTTCCGTATCCTTCCACTCTTCGACTTGTCGGACCGTTTCGGCAACGACCCACATCCCGATCTCTTCAATCAACATGGATCGTTCGGCAATCGGAATGAAGATCGCCGGACTGATCATCCCTCGTTCAGGGTGGAACCAGCGCAGAAGCGCTTCACAACCATCGACCTGACCTGTCGCGAGATTGATTTGTGGTTGATAGAACAATTGTAGCTCGTTCTTTTCGATCGCGTCCCGCAGTTCTCCTTCGAGGACGACGGATTCGAGATACTCGGCACTCATCCAGGATTCGAACCAGACCGGTCCGCCTTCTGTCTGTTGCTTCGCATGCTGCATCGCGATATCAACCGAAGATAACAAGGACGTGACGGCTACTGCATCATCGGGGTACCGCACCATACTCATACTGATGCTGACATTGACATACTCTCCGTCGATCTCATAAACGTGTTCGATGACTTGCTTCAATTTCTCGTAATCCACGATATCCTGTTGTGCAACCAACACGGCGAATTCGTCTCCCCCGATTCGTGCGGCTTGTCCCGTTCCGATGAAATGATGTTTGAGTCGATTGGCGAGATCTTTCAAAATCTGATCGCCTGCACCATGTCCGTAAATATCGTTGATTCGCCGGAATTGTCGAACGCTGATGGTGAGGAGTTCTCCCGGCTGAGGTGCTTTCAACGCATCTGTCATCATTTGTTCGAAGCCATTTCGGTTCAACAGTCCCGTCAACATGTCAAAGAGTGCGAGTTGTGTGATCCGTTCTTCGCGCCGGAACTGATCCGTTTCATCATGACAGGATAAGTAAAGTGCAACGCCTGTATCGTCTTCTTTGTTTGCGACATGGACGATGTTGACGAACATGTTTAAGATTTCTTCATCGAACAACATCTTGCAACGAATCGTTTGACTATGGCCTTCCAATGATTGCTTCAACGCTCGCCGCATCCGATTCAAATCAGCCGGATGGATCAGTTCTTCGATCGTCCATCCCGCCGTCGCTTTCGTCAATTGTCGAAAGCGTTCGTTTCCGTTCACAATCGTATAGTCAGATGACATCGCAAGAATCGGATCTGTATTTTGTGAAAAGAGCGACTCGATTTCTGCTTTTTTCTGCTTGATCTCTTTTGTTTTCGCATCATTATGATCGAGCAACCCGGTGATGATGGCCGTCATCGTCCGAAACGCTTGGACGACAGGTTGAAAATCATTTCGCTCCGGTACGTCATAACCGGATTGCCGGCGGTCTTCCGCAAAGGTATTCGCTTCTCCCTTCAGTAAGGAGAGATCTTGGCGAAAGGCGCGTAATAACGATAAGGTCAAAATCAACAGTCCAAGAATTAAGACACTGGTTACACTAAAGAGAAGCCAGGCATTGCGAATGATATGATGGCCTCGATCCTGCATTTCTTGTGCGACTTGGTTGAGTTCTTGATCGTACAAACGATACATACTCGATTCATATTCTTCCGCTTGTCCTGCCAAAGCAGCGTACGTCTCGACTTCTGGAGCACGCAATAGATCATCAAGCGTTTGTGTATAGGCAGCCATCTGTTCCCGCATTGTTGCGACATCTTGACGTCCCGTATCGTCCTGAAGAGGAATCACATCATACAATGATTTGATGAGTGATGCCTGGCGTATCGGTAAATCAATCCGCATCTGCTGAATCCGTAATCGATCAATCGAGCTCGGTTCTTCCTTTTGACGGGCATCTTTTAAGATTTCAGCTGATTTCCCAAGTTGTTCCTCCATCAGAATCAAATTGGAGAAGACATTATAATAAGACCCTGTCTCTTTGCTCAGTACGAGTTGATTGAAGATGATTTCACTCTTGAAATTCGTCATCGTCGTGAAGAAACGATGGTTCGATTCATATCCTTGTCGTTGAAGCTTCTTGACTTCCGCCAAGACTTCTTCCCGTGCCGACCCGGTCGCTTTCATGTTCGGTAGACGATCCGTTAGTTGTTCCAATGCACGATCGGACTGTTTGGACGCTTGTAGAACATCCGTGTCCTCATTCAATGATGAAAAATAATAGCGTGTCACTTCTTGTTCAGCATGATTAAATGGTATCACTTCAGCAATCGTTTTTCCTGATGCTTTGAAGCGATAACCTTCTTCGAGTGTTTTCATCAAATGTTGACATGCGACGATCAATGCTAATAACCCGATGATCGCAATCATCCATGAGAACGTTTTATAGTAGGAGCGTCTTCGAAAAGCTTCTACGATGAAGACTGGTGATAAACGTCGCAACACATCGTCCTCCCTAAATTGTCATTATGTTTCTATATCGTCGTCTCATACCGTTTCCTGAAGTCGTTTTGGGTCAATAAAAAGCACGTCTTCCCACATCTCTGCGAAAATAAGTGCTTTTTTTACTAGTTTTATTCTTTTTTAATAACTGACGTTCTCACGCGCTACTTTTTTAGCAAAATAATCGATGATGTCACGTCGTCGGATAATCCCGATGAAATGTTTTCCGTCATCGATGACGGGTACGAAATTTTGATCCGTGATGACTTCAATCATCTCTTCCATTTGCGCTGTGATCGAGACCGGTTTATAACGGACGCGTTGTTTGATATCGGTTAAACGTGTCTGCAAGACATGGTCATAATCGGCATGCTCGAGATTTGCTTCGAGCGCCCACAAGACATCGCCTTCTGTCAGCGTTCCTGCGTATTTCCCTTTATTATCAACGAGTGGGACTGACGTAAAACGATGATGTTTCATCTTTTCTAGTGCTTGTCTGACCGTTGACTCAGGATCTAAATATTTCACCTCATCTTTAGGTAATAAGAAAAAAGCAATATTCATTTCTGTTCCTCCCTAGCCACTCTGTGACACTCTTTTCATTTTATCATGAACCCTGCTCCGATTCATTTCTCAAATGATGAAAATCTCTACATAATCCTTCATATTTGGTCATACTCTTCCGATATTCCAAGTAGACAGAATTTAAAGACTATTTAGTTAGGAGAATACATATGCGCCTCCCGATCACGCGTCGCCTGTTCATCGGGCTTATTTTATTGCCCGCTCTCACTCTCGGTGCCTCAACCTGGTTTTCTTATGATCAGACGAGCCAAACCGTCGATCAGCTTGTAGACTCGACGTCACAGACCGCTTTGAAGCAACTCGAACAATCCTTTACACGAATCATTGATGATACGAAGAAGGATACGACCTTACTCGCAGGTCTTCCGTTCAACCGAGCGGACGGCGCTTTACCGAACTACACGGATCAAACGAAACAACCCGATCCGGCTACTCCTCCGACGCAAAAAGCGAGCGATATCTATAGCGTCCTAGAAAAGTACGGTTCATCGAAAATCGAAAACTCCTTCATTCAGTATGCGGATACCGCTGGTGGTTATCTCAACTGGCCAAAACAAGCGGCAGCACCTGGGTACGATCCACGCAAGGAAGACTGGTACAAACAAGCACTCGATAACTCTAGCATCGTCATCATGAGTGAACCGCATTATGATGCGGCAACGAAACTATCCATCATCGGCTTCTCAAAAGCAACACTAGATGCACAGGCGAATATCAAAGGTGTCTTATCCATCTATAAAAGTATCGATCGCCTAGCAGAAGACATGAAGCGGATTGAAATCGGACAAAAAGGATTCGTCTTCAGCTATACCCAAAATGGGAAGATTGTCACCCATCCGAATAAAAATTATTTCTTCAAAAACGTAACGCAGATGAAAGAAGACGGAAAACCTTATTTCTCTGCTCCTAAAGCAATGATGGAACAAGAGTCGGGTTCGACCATCATGGACGTCGCCGGTACAAAATCCGTCGTCATCTGGCAGACCTCGTCAAAAACAGGCTTTAAGTTAGCTGTCGTTCTTGACTATGCTTCCTTGTATGCAACGAAAGAAGAAATGCTCAGTCAATCGTTGATCAACTTCGTCGTCGCGATCGCCTTAGCCACGTTGATTGCTTGGTTGATTGGTCGATCAATCAATCGTCCTTTATCAACACTCCGTCAAGAAGCACTTGCCATCGCCTCTGGTGATTTACGGACGCCAAAGCGTCCGACACGTTTCATCCAAGACGAGTTGACGGATCTCACCGAAAACTTTGACGCGATGCGGGCTCGACTACGTCAAACAATTCTCGCTTTGACGACTTCAGCGACGACCGTCCGGGATGCATCTGCCGAACTCTCCACGAATGCAACGCACGTCCAAACAGCTTCTCTGCAAATCGGACGAACGATGGAAGAGATCGCGGCGGCTGGTGAAACACAGACGAAACAAGCAGAGCGCTCGTCCCATGCCGTTCATGGCGTCAAGGAACGGTCGACGGCCATGCAACACGTCGCGTCAACGACATTATCGGAAGTCTCGACCGTCGCTTCCGCAGCCGTTCGCGGAAGTGATGTAACGAAACAGACGATCGCCGATTTACTTGATCATTCCGTCTCACTCGAACAGGAAATCCAAAATACGTCCGACTTCCTCGGTAAACGATCGGATGAGATTGCCAAAGTCCTTGGCACACTACAAGCAATCTCGAGTCAGACGAACTTGCTCGCCTTGAATGCCGCCATTGAAGCAGCACGCGTTGGCGAACAAGGACGCGGATTCGCTGTCGTTGCGAGTGAAGTCCGAAAGCTTGCGGAAGAGAGTGACGCTTCTGCGAAGCAAATCAAACAACTCCTCGATCATATCCAAGACGAGACACAGACCGCGATGGGTGCGATGAACCATGTCATGGATGATTTGAAACGATCGCTTGATTCCGTCAAGACGACCGGTGACGATTTCGAGCAAATCGCGGGTTCCGTCCAACATGTCTCACGCCGGACAGAAGAACTGACCGGTGACATCCATGCGTTGACGCAAGCGACGGAAGAAGTCTCAGACGCCATGGGGACGATTCTCGCTTTGACGGAAGAGAATGCCGCAGGTCTTGAGACGAGTAGTGCGAGCATTCAAGAAACGAACGCAACACTCGAATCCGTGACGTCTGCCGCTACGCATCTTGCAAAGATTGCTGGTAATCTCCATCAACTGACGCTTGATTTCCAACTCGACGATACGGAAGCATTGGTTCACGACTCCGTTGAAGAGGTCATACATTCGGAAGAATCCGTATTGTATGAGGAAGCAGCTGTCGCATCACTTGACGAGGAACAACATAATCCGGATTTAAAGGTTCCTTCGTCTTCATCCGAATGATTTTCAGCGAAGTCTTTTTTCGAAAGGCTTCGTTTTTCATTGTTTCGTTCTCGACTATCCACGAAAGAGGACATACACTAGAAGCAATCCACTATATTTCGAAAGGAGTCGTGTCATGAATCGCTTGTCGACGTCTGACTTGACGCAAATCGCAGAGCACCTCTACGGGATGACTGGTTTTTTCGTCACGTACCGAGATCATCACGGTACTCCGCTGGCGTTACGTCCAGAAGCTCCATCTCATCCGGGAACCTTACTGATTGAGAACGAATGGCCAGTATTAAAAAAGACTCCTCTACTCTATACCCTGAAAGATGGTACAGCTTACCTCTTTTTAGATGTTCCGGAACAAGGAATGTACCGAATCGGTCCGGTTTTACTACAATCGGCTCTTTTTCGGGCACACATCCAAGATGAAGCCTACCATCAGTTCTATAAAGCCTTACCACGTACGACGGAGAATCGACTGATTGACTGTGCTCACTTGATGTATCGCTTGTTACACGGGGAAGCTCTACCGAAGCGCGAGATCGAACAACAGTCTGATATTCAGGAAGCCGAAATCCCTCTCGTCGCAGACGCCCCTTCCCATACAGGCGTCACGGCATATCGAAAAGCCTGGCAACGGGAACAACAAATCATTGATTGGATCGCGACCGGTCAAAGCGAGCGACTCGCTACGACGTATTCCTTACCGGCCTATGGTGAGTTCGGAACACTCGCCCGTCATCAGCCGTTACGCGCAGAAAAAAACTTGTTGCTCGGGACCGTCCTCTTAAGCGCGCGTGCTGCAATTCGTGGAGGACTGGAACCGGATGAGGCATTCTCGCTCAGCGACCGGATGATTGAGACAATCGAAGCGGCGACGAGTATCGCTGAATTGCGGAATCGCCATGTCCGGATCACCGTCTCGTTCGCTGAAGCCGTCAAGGAACTTCAAGCCTTACGTCATTCGCCACACGTGTTGGCAGCCATTCGTTATATTCAACAACATCTCTATGAGCCGTTGTCCGTCTCGTCGATCAGCCAAGCCATTCATGTCTCATCCAACTATTTGTCCGTCCTGTTCAAAGATGAGACCGGTCTACCGCTTGCTCGTTATGTCATCCGGGAACGGATCCGGGAAGCGAAGCGTCTCTTGCGTTCTTCGGACGATTCCTTGCTGACGATCTCAAATAAGTTACACTTCTCGAGTCAAAGTCATTTCAGTCAAGCCTTCAAGCAGACGACTGGTGAGACCCCGACACATTATCGACAACGAAGTGAATTTTAAGAGAATCGTGCCTTTTTTTCGTTTTGTGATATCCTATTCAACAGGAACTATTTTCGTGAATCCGTTTTTAGCGGATTCTTTCATCAAAAAGGAGAATCAACATGAACTCAATTAGTGTCATCATTCCTGTCTATCAAACTGAATCACAAACGAAAGCAGCCATTCAATCCGTTCTTGATCAGAAGGTGTCTATCCCGGTAGAAATCATCGTCGTCTTTGATGGACCAAGCCCATACATCGATGAGCTTCGCTCCCTCTATCCGGCATGTACGATCGTGGAACAGGCACATCAAGGAACATACGCTGCACGTCGACGCGGTCTTGAAGTCGCGACAGGTGACTACGTCACATTCCTCGACAGTGATGATATTCTCGCACCACGTGCGCTCTATACGTATATCAAAGCCTATGAGAAATCACGCGGCGAAGTCATCATCGGTAAAGTCTCACCCGTCTACAATAAGAAAAAATGGCTCATGCCGATCGATGATGATCGTTATTTCTTCTATACTCGTACGAAGTTCAATTCGCGTCATTTGACGACGGTTCACGGCTGGATGATCAAAAAGGACTTGCTGAACGACTTGCCGGTTCTTGAGACACGATGGTTCGCTGATACGATCATCGCGCATACGATTATCTCAAAACTGACGAACTTGACATCGGTCAGTTATGTCGTCTACGGTCGAAACTCACGCAGTACGCCACTCGAAGGACAATCACTCTACCAAGCACGTGATATCACGACATTGACGGATATCTCACGGATTTACGGTATGTTATCTGCTCATACGCAGGATAACGATGTTCAAAAATTCTTGAATACATGGTACAAACGCTTCATCTCAAAGCGGGGTCGCGCGTTGCTTGAACGAAGCACGTCAAAAAGTCAGCAGGCAGATATATTCCGCCATGTCGCTTACGATTTAAGACAGACGAAGACACGAAGTAAGTATCTACAAGCATGGTCGACAGGTTCCTACTTCATGTTCCGTTCATACATCACTGCCGTGAAGACAAAACGAACGCTACGGACGGCACGACGTAAAAAGATCAAGAACGGTCTGATGCTCTATCGCCTGTTCCAAAAGATGCCGGTCAAAGAGAACCTCGTCTTATTTGAGAGTTTCCTCGGTCGGAGCTATTCTGATAATCCAAAGGCGCTTTACCTGAAATTAAAAGAACAACGCCCAGAACTCGAACTTGTCTGGATTTTCTCGAAAGAACCTTCAGATGACGTCAAGGAAGCTTGTCCGAACTGGGTGCTCAAAAACAGCTTCGCGTACTACCAAGCGATGGCACGTGCGAAGTATTGGATCTTCAATACGCGCCAGCCACTAAGCTTGAAAAAACGTGAAGAGACGATCTATCTCCAGACATGGCACGGTACACCATTAAAACGACTAGGTCTCGACATGGAAGAAGTCCATATGGCGGGAACGAATGCGACACGCTACAAACGGAACTTCTACAATCAAGCACGGGAATGGAACTACTTGATTTCTCCGAATGCTTATTCGAGCGAAATCTTCAAAAGTGCGTTCGGTTTCCAAAACACGATGCTCGAGACCGGTTATCCGCGAAACGATCTCTTGTATGCGGACGATCAAGCTGGTCTCATCAGCGAAATCAAAGCGCGTCTTGATATTCCAGCCGACAAGAAAGTCGTCTTGTACGCACCGACATGGCGGGATGACGAGTTCATTGCGCGTGGAAAATACCGCTTTGATCTCCAACTTAATTTGAACGAGATGCAGGCACGCCTTGGTGACGATTACGTCGTCTTGCTCCGGATGCATTACTTGATCGCTCAAAATATGGACATCAGTGGACACGAAGGATTCGCCTATGACGTGTCGTCATACGGTGATATCGCAGAGTTGTATTTAATCAGTGACGTGCTAATCACCGACTATTCGTCTGTCTTCTTCGATTATGCGCACTTACAACGTCCGATGATTTTCTTTACGTATGACTTAGAGAAATACGCTTCGACGTTACGTGGATTCTACTTCGATTTCGAAGCAGTCGTTCCGGGACCACTCCTAAAAGAAACGGATCAAGTCATCGATTATATCGAACAGATTGATACGAAGTCTGTCGCTTACCAAGAAAAATATGATCGCTTCCTCGAACGGTTCTGTAGCTTGGATGACGGCACGGCAAGTGAACGTGTTCTTGCTGAGTTGTTCCCGAATGCAAGCTCAGCAGATGCTGAAGATGCTGAATAAGGAGACACAATGAAAAAGGAGAAAGATGCGCTTTTGCGCTCTTTCTCCTTTTTCGTATCATCGTCTACGATATGGTGCGATCCGCTCTTCAAATTCAGGGTGAACGAAACTAGGACGTAACGATAAGACGACCTCACCGAGGAGGTGTTCTACCACGTCGTCCCATCGTTCGACGATCTCAGACGTAGTCTTCGCAGATACATCCCCCTCTTCGAGTAATGCTGTCTCATCTGTCG
The DNA here is from genome assembly GCF_031844245.1 of Exiguobacterium sp. BRG2. Classification (NCBI taxonomy): domain Bacteria; kingdom Bacillati; phylum Bacillota; class Bacilli; order Caryophanales; genus Exiguobacterium; species Exiguobacterium sp. BRG2. Next base: position 16,292 of record NZ_JAUZUW010000008.1, on the reverse strand, counting down.
TTCTCATGAAGACCCATGTATCATCAGATCGTTTGCGCCCCATTAAGGTGATACGTCCACCTTCCATCCGGTACAGAAGGATTCGCTCCCATTGACGCTTCCGACTCGGTACCATGACTTCACGATGTCGCGCGATGATTTGCTCTTTGATCGTTTCCCGGCTAGCAACGAGATTCGGACAGAGATGATAGAAGTCATCTGTTCTTGGATGCTTGATCCCAAAGTGTGGAATACCCGATGCTTCAAGACGCTTCATCCATTCCACCTTCGCTTGTCGTAAGTGTGTCCAGCGAACAAGATGACTTCGGACGCCCCATCCTGTGATCACGAAAGGATGTCGACGCAATTCTTCGACTGACGCAAACAACGTCTGCTTTTCAAAAGAAGTTTCCTGGCAGAGTTCTTCGAAATGATTGATCGATGTGACATCATTGCCATGTTGCATCGGGAATAGATTGTATAGATGAAAGCGTCCCGATAAGACTTGTCCTTCATAGATTCCCTCTACGATCCGGATGATTTGTCGCATCGTCTCATCCAACCGACCAATTTGACCCGTCGCTTGTCCTGCCGTATCAAGTTGCTGACGTAATGAAGGATCGACCATCGCAGAACCGGGATTCAACATCAGGCACGCACCGAGCGACGTCTCACTCTCTCCCCACTGGATATATGTATGATAGCGATACAGTACGTCTTGCTCTAGCCGGAATGTCGCATACACTTGAACATCGTTAGTCTCCATCATGAAGCCTCCTATACTTTTATATATAACTTGATTATTTTACCATATAGAGGTTCTTATTTACTTCCTTTTATACATCAGGTCAATCAAAAAATGGAACTGACTCAAAAGTCAGTCTCTACAAAGATAAGGATGGCAGAATGATGATCTGCCATCCTTATCTCGTAACAAAAAGAATGACGCGTCACACGCCACTCCTACAGGAAAAGCGCATTTATGCGCTGTCAGAGACGAACAAGACCCGCTTTCCTGCTTGAATGAAGCAGGAAAGCGGGCTTGTGTCTCACCTGAGGAAGGGCGTGTAAAGACGCGTCATTCTTTTTTTGAGTCAGCCCCATGAACGATTTAGTTACGGACGAACAAGGCGACGCTCTCGACGTGTGTCGTATGCGGGAACATATCGACCGGTGTCACTTCGACGAGTGTATAACCGAGCTCTGTCAACAACTTCGCGTCACGCGCTTGTGTCGACGCATTACACGAGACGTAGACGATCCGCTTCGGTGCGACATCTGCTGCTGCACGTAAGAACTCTTCGTCACAGCCTTTACGTGGTGGGTCGACGACGATGACGTCCGGTTGAATACCCGCTTTGACGAGTGCTGGCATGACATTCTCAGCTGCACCGTACTCGAACGTCACGTTCTCGATACCGTTCGCTTGTGCGTTCCGGCGTGCGTCATCGATCGCTTGCGGTACGATCTCGATACCGTAGACGTGCTTCGCTTGTTTTGCGAGTGACAAGGAAATCGAACCGATTCCACAGTATGCATCAACGACTGTCTCATCTCCTGTCAACTGAGCATACTCGAGCGCTTTCGCGTAGAGTTTCTCTGTTTGCAGCGGGTTGACTTGGAAGAACGAATGCGGAGAGATCTCATACGTCAAACCAGCGATTTGATCGCGAATGACGGACGGTCCGTACAAGACGACGTTCTTTTTCCCAAGAATGACGTTCGTATCATCCGGGTTGATGTTGTGCTGGATCGAAGTGACGTTCGGTAACGCCTTTAAGATTCCCTCGACGATTTTATCGATACCGCGAAGTTGTTTGACCTTCGTGACGAGAACGACCATCAACTCGTTCGTATGATAACCATGACGTGCCATGATATGACGAATGACACCTGCTTTTTTCTTCTCGTCGTATGCTGGGACTTTTAAGTCAGCGAGGACTTTACGAACCGCTTGGACAGCTTCATCGTTTTCTTTGTTTTGGATCAAGCAGTAGTCCATATCGATGATCCGGTGGCTCCGTTTTTGATAGAAGCCAGCCATCAATTTGTTTGATTGGAACGCGACCGGTACTTGTGCCTTGTTGCGGTAACCCCACGGATCTTCCATCCCGATCGTCTCGTGGACGGGAATTTCAAGACCTGCTAGACGCGTGAAAGCGTCACGGACACGGTTGTGCTTGAACTTGAGTTCTGCATCGTATGACAAATGTTGCAATTGGCAACCACCACACTGGTTGTAAACCGGGCAAGGCGGCTCGACACGATCGACACTCTTCGTCTTTTGACGGATGATGCGACCGAATCCGTAAGACTTCGTCGTTTTCGTGATCTTGATCTTGACCTGTTCCGTCGGCAATGCGCCCGGGATGAAGACCGTATATCCATCGATGCGCGCGACCCCTGACCCTTCATGTGTCAGGTCGACGATCTCGACGACGTGTTCATCGTTCTTTTGTACTGGAATCATGAATATCCTCCTTAAAAACCTCGCTTCACGCGAGGTTCGTTTCTGCTTCTTGAAGTTGTGTATTGATTTGTTCCATCTCTTCGATCCGGAACTTTGGTGTCATGACTTCGAAATGAGAGCGAAGATTCGTCATCTCGCCTTCGCAGATGCCGCCAAACTCACCATCGATGTTCAAACTCATCTCTGATGTATTCTTCATGCGGACGAATGAGGTCGTGACATGCTCGATGCAAGGGTCCGAGAAATGATCCCCTTTTAAGGCAAGACGCATGACACGAATCAATTCGACGAGGTTACATTTCTTCAGAATGAAGAGATCGAACCGACCGTCATTGAGTGACGCGTTCGGTGACAACTTCTCGAATCCACCGACAGAGTTCGTATTGGATGTCAAGAACAGCATGACTTCTCCTTTGAATATACCCTTTTCATGCTCCAGTTCGACATATGTCGGTCGGATTTGCGGAAGTTTCTCCATCCCTTTGACGTAGTACGCGAGCTGTCCAAGTGCCGTCTTCAGCTTTGAAGGCACTTCGTACGACAGTTCTGTCATGATGCCGCCACCAGCGATGTTGATGAAGTAATGGACGCCTGTCGAACCTTCGATCTTACCGATATCGACCGGCATCGTATGTCCCGTGCAGATAACATCCATCGCCCCTTCGATCGTCAACGGAATACGCATCGCCCGACCAAAGTCATTCGTCGTTCCAACAGGTAATACACCAAGCTTTGGACGTTTGCTATAAGCTGCCATTCCACTGATCACTTCATTCAACGTACCATCGCCGCCTGCAGCAACGACAAGATCAAAGTCTGCTTCGCATGCTCGTGCTGCTTCATACGTTGCATCACCGACCGCTTTCGTCGAGTAGACAGATGTCTCATAACCCGCTGCTTCGAGTCGGTCGAGGATATACGGTAAGTTTCGTTTAACCATCTCTTTCCCGGAAGTCGGGTTATAAATCACGCGCGCTCTAGGTCTCATAAGATTTTCTCCTTTTTGACTCAACCGTTCATTTGATACATAACTGTTTTATTTTACATGAACTCTCGAGACATTACAAAGTCAAAAAAGACAGCGTCCGTTTCTTCACCTCAGCGAGGGAGAGACAGACGCCATCTTAAGTGCAACTTATTTCAGTTTTTCGAGCTCTTCGTAGAAGAGTTGATCAAGGAGAGCAGGGTTTGCCATTCCTTTTGTTTTCTTCATGATCTGACCGATGACGAAGCCTTTCTTCCGATCACGTCCACCGAGTAACTCCTCGACGACGGCTGGGTTCGCTTCGAACATCTCGACGATGAGACCACGCAACAATCCTTCATCCGAAATTTGTGCAAGACCGTTTGCTTCAACGTATGCACGCGGCTCGACACCTTCTTCGATGACTGCCGTGAAGACTTGTTTGGCGATTTTCGAAGAAATCGTGCCGCTTGCGATCAAGTCGATCATCTCTGCCAAACGCGCTGGTGTCATCTTGACTGTTTCGAACGTTTCCGTCGATTTATTCAAGTGACCTTGGATCTCACCGACTGTCCAGTTGGCTGCTGCTTTTGGCTCTGCACCAGCTGCAAGTGTCGCTTCGAAGTACTCTGCCATTTCACGCGTGACTGTCAATTGTTTCGCATCATACGCTGAAAGACCGAGTTCTTCTTGGTAACGAACACGGCGTGCGTCTGGAAGTTCCGGGATGCCGGCACGAATCGCTTCTTTCCAATCGTGATCCAATACGAGCTTGACGAGGTCAGGCTCTGGGAAGTAACGATAGTCCGACGCCCCTTCCTTGACACGCATGAGGACGGTTTGTTTTTTCGTCTCATCGAAACGGAGTGTTTCTTGACGCATCACACCACCAGCAAGCAGTAACTTGCGGTGACGATCTTCTTCAAACTCAAGACCCTTTAAGACATTTCCGAACGAGTTCAAGTTCTTGAGCTCTGTTTTCGTACCGAACTTCTCTTGTCCGTATGGACGCACCGAGATGTTACAGTCGCAACGGAGTGACCCCTCTTCCATCTTGACGTCTGAGACGCCTGCATATTGCAAGACTTCCTTGAGACGTTCGAGGTAGGCGACTGCGTCTTTCGGTGAACGCATATCCGCTTCACTGACGATCTCAATTAGCGGTGCGCCTGTCCGGTTGAAGTCGACGACCGAATGGTTGGCACCCGTGTGGTTCATCTTACCGGCATCTTCTTCCAGATGGACACGTTCGATTCGGAAGCGTTTCGTTTCGCCATCGACTTCCGCATCAATGTAGCCATCAAAGCCGATTGGTTGATCAAACTGCGAGATTTGATACGCTTTTGGCGTATCCGGATAGAAATAGTTCTTCCGGTCGAATTTTGTTTGATCAGCTACTTGGCAGTTGAGCGCCATCGCTGCACGAACGGCGAGTTCGACGGCTTTTTCGTTGATTTTCGGCAAGACGCCTGGGTGTCCAAGACAAATCGGACACGTTTTCGTATTCGTCTCTGCGCCATATTCCCGCGCACAACCACAGAACATCTTCGTGTTCGTGCTCAGTTCGGCGTGGACCTCGATCCCGATGATCGTTTCAAAGTTCATGATACATTCGCTCCTTATAACTTCGGAAGCGCGAATCCACCTGTCGCAAGCTCAAACGCATGCGCAGCGCGATAGATCGTCGCCTCATCGAAATGTTTTCCAATGATTTGTAAGCCGACCGGAAGACCGTCGACGAATCCAGCTGGAACCGAGATCGCTGGGACACCTGCTAAGTTAATCGGAATCGTCAAGATGTCATTCGCATACATCGTGACCGGGTCATCGAGCTGTGCACCAAGTTCGAATGCTGGTGTCGGTGCTGTTGGTCCGATGATGACGTCATAGTTTGCGAGGACATCGTCGAAATCCTTTTTGATCAACGTCCGAGCTTGTTGTGCTTTTTTATAGTAGGCATCGTAGTAACCAGAGCTGAGCGCATACGTTCCGAGCATGATCCGGCGTTTGACCTCGTCTCCGAATCCTTGTGAGCGGGAATACTTGAAGACATCTTCAAGTGCATCCGCTTCCGCACGGACTCCGTAGCGAATACCGTCAAAGCGCGCAAGGTTTGATGATGCTTCTGATGAAGCGAGTAAGTAGTACGTCGCAAGCGCATATTTCGAGTTCGGGAGTGACACCTCATCAACCGTCGCACCGAGTGCTTCGAGTTTTTGGATCGCTTCACGGATGTTGGCTTTGACGCCTTCACTGACACCCTCGCCGAAGTATTCTTTCGGAACAGCGATCTTCAGACCTTTGATATCACCAGTCAACGCTTGTGCATAATCCGTTGCTGCAACGTTCGCAGACGTCGAATCCATCCCACAGTGTCCTGCGATCGCGCTCAAAAGATACGCGTTATCTTCGACTGTTCGGGTCAACGGACCAATTTGGTCAAGCGATGACGCGAACGCAACGAGACCAAAACGTGAGACGAGACCGTAAGTCGGTTTCAACCCGACGACACCACAATAGGCAGCCGGCTGACGAATCGAACCACCTGTATCCGAACCGAGGCTGAACAAGACTTCGCCTGCTGCGACAGCAGCTGCTGAACCACCCGAAGAACCGCCTGGAACGTGTTTCGTATTCCATGGATTGCGAACCGGTTTGTACGCTGAGTTCTCGTTTGAAGAACCCATCGCGAACTCATCCATGTTCAATTTCCCGATCGTGATTGCCCCTGCTTCATGCAGACGCTCGACGACCGTCGCATCATGTGCTGGTACGAAGTTCTCAAGGAATTTCGAACCACATGTCGTCGTCATTCCTTTCGTGACGATGTTATCCTTGACGCCGATTGGAAGACCAAACAGTGGGTTCGCTTCGTGTTTCGCGACATCATCCATTCGTTTCGCTTGCTCGAACGCTTCTTCATTCAATGAGAGAAACGCACCGATTTTTCCGTCGACGCGGTCGATTTGATCAAAGGATTCCTTGACGAGTTCAGAAGCTTTGACTTCGCCATCCTGAATGAGTGTGTGTAATGTTTTGACACCATGTTCAAAAAGTGACATCGGGTCATTTCCTCCTTATTCGAACACCGCTGGGACGCGGACTTGTCCGTCTTCCCAATCGGGTGCGAGTCGTTCTACTTCCGTACGCGGAAGTGATGGACGTACTTCGTCCTTACGTAGGACGTTCTTTAAATCGAGGACATGAGTCGTCGGTTCGACGCCTGTCGTATCGAGTTCATTTAATTGTTCAGCGAACCCAAGAATCTTCTCGAGTTGTCCTGTGAATTGTGCTACTTCTTCATCTGTCACGGCAAGGCGTGCCAAATGCGCCACGTGGCGGACTTGCTCCTCATTAATCTTTGCCATGTCATTCCACCTCCGGAACTTTTGCGATATATTTTACACTATTTCTAATCATAGCACTTTTCGTCCAGACAAAAAAGACGATGGTGCATCGGGGGGAGGTCCGCACCATCGTCCTTATAGGGGTAGCAAAGCTTCCGGGCGGAAAGCTTCTAGTTATGAAATACCCGGTTTAAATCAGACGAAACAAAAATACTGAATATTCATACTAAGACATCAACAAGCAGATAGACATTGAAGACGATGACGATCGAGACAATGATCCAGGACAACGCGTTCATGAACCGACTGTTCCGATGTTCTCCCATGTACCGCTCACTTGCTGTCGCCCGAATCAAGGGAATCAACGCAAACGGAATCCCGAACGATAAAGCAACCTGACTGAGGACAAGTGCCCGTGTCGGATCAAAACCGGAGAAAAGTAACAAAATCGCCGGTAACATCGTCACGGTCCGGCGAACGAACAGTGGCAGCTGGAGATGGAGGAAGCCGCGCATGATCGCGTCCCCCGACATCGTCCCGACGCTTGATGAAGCGAGACCTGATACGAGTAAGGCAATCGCAAACAGATACGGCGCGATGCCACCGAGCGTGACATGTAGTCCTTCATAAATTTCTTCAAGCGAACCGGCTTGATACTTCGTGTCGTAAAAGACGCTGGCCGCGATGACGAGCATCGCTCCGTTGACTGCTCCGGCAATCAACATCGCACCCCAAATATCGAAGCGTTGGATCCGTAGCAACGGCATCTTGTTCGCAACATGCCCCATCCGTCGTTTCGTTAAATCGGAATGGAGATAGATCGCATGCGGCATGACGGTCGCTCCAAGCATCCCGGCAGCAAGGACGATGCTCGACGTACCTTCGAATCCCGGTAACAACCCTGCCGATAAATCTCGGAACACCGGATGGACTTCAAATACTTCAATCGCAAAAGCCGCTGCGATGATTAAAACAAGAACGGCGATGACGGCTTCGAAATGACGGAGTCCCTTTTGCTCGAATCCGAGGATGACGAATGATAGGACTGCCGTCAACAATGCCGCCACCCGTAAATCGATCGCAAACAGTAAATGAAATCCGAGTGCGGCTCCGACGAACTCGGCGAGATCGGTCGCCATCGCGACGAGCTCCGCTTGTACCCAGTAGAAGAAGCGATAGACCGGCGACAACTCTTCCCGGATCACCTCCGCTAAACTGAGATTGCTGACGATTCCAAGTTTGGCTGATAGGAACTGAATGACGACCGCCATCAAGTTCGAGGCAACGATGACCCAGAGCAACAAGTAGCCATACTGGGCACCTGCCGTCATGTTCGTCGCGAAGTTTCCCGGATCAAGATACGCGACGGCAGCGACGAACGCCGGTCCGATATATGTCCGTTTTCTTGGTAAATCTTGTGTAAGTGGCTGTGTCGCCATCTCGTTCACCTCACTTTTTGTTTTCATTATACGCTTATTTTGCGCAAGTGCAACAAATATGTTTATGGTAAATAATAACGTATCAAGTAAATAAAAAAGGGGTGTCTCCTTTACTCAGGAAACACCCCTCTCCGTTATTTAGACGATTTTCCGCTCAGGCTCTGCACCTTTTAGCTGCGCTTGTACTTGATCGAACTCATCATAGATCGCTTGACTCGGTTCCTTCGTCACAAGACTACCGATGACGAGCGCAATCGCCGAAGCGATGAAAGCTGGAATCATCTCGTACATTTCCGAAATGTACGATGGTAATCCGGCGACGTTCTGATTGATGAGAATCCAAGCGATGACGACGACGGATCCCGTAATCATCGAAGCAAGTGCTCCGGTCTTGTTCATCCGCCGCCATAGTAGGCTGAACAGCACGACTGGACCGAACGCTGAACCAAAGCCAGCCCACGCATATCCGACGAGCGTCAGAATCGACTTCTCTGCACCAAACGATAAGAGAATCGCTAGAAGCGCCACGACGAGAACCATCAAGCGTCCCATGATCATCAATTCACGATCTGAAGCATCGCGTTTAAAGAAACGGTGATAGAAATCATTCGTTGCCGCACTTGAAGAAACGAGCAGCTGCGTCGAAATCGTCGACATGATCGCAGCAAGTAAGGCTGCAAGCAACAACCCTGTAATGAACCCTGGGAAAAGGTCACGTGATAATTGAATGAAGACATTCTCTGGATTTTTTAATCCTGCACTTTGTTGCGTGTAATAGGCATATCCGATTAAGCCCGTCACCATTGCACCAACGATCGAGAACGTCATCCAAATCATCCCGACACGACGCGCCGACTTCATCTCATGTAAGTTACGAATCGCCATGAAACGAACGATAATATGCGGCTGTCCAAAATATCCGAGTCCCCACGCGAGAAGCGAGGTGATACCGATCGTCGTCGTCCCTTTGAACAGTTCCAGTTTCGAGCCGCCTGTCGACCGGATCGTCTCCAATGTATCATTAATCCCACCACTTAAAGTCAGCGCGACAGCTGGTACGATCAGCAATGCGATGACCATGATCATCCCTTGCACGACGTCCGTCCAACTGACGGCAAGGAAACCACCGAGGAAGACATACGCAATGACGACGCCTGCGAGAATCCAAAGACCTGTTGTATATTCAAGACCAAAGACAGCTTCGAATAAACGACCACCTGCGACAAAACCACTTGATGCGTACATTATAAAGAATATTAAAATAACTCCAGCTGAAACGGTACGCAAAACACCACTTTTATCGTGGAATCGTTTTTCAAAGTAATCGGGAATCGTGATTGCATCCCCTGCATGTGCCGTATACGCACGCAGACGAGGCGCGACGAGTAACCAGTTGGCATAAGCGCCAAGTAATAATCCGACGACAATCCATCCACTGGACAGACCAGTTGCATACATCGCACCCGGTAAACCCATCAACAGCCACCCACTCATGTCACTTGCTCCTGCAGAGAGCGCCGTGACGACGGGACCGATCGTACGTCCTCCAAGCATATAGTCATTCATGTTCTTCGTCCGATAATACGCAATGACGCCAAGTGCGACCATCAGGCCGAGATATAGCAAAATCGCGAACCACATTCCGTTCATCCTTGCTCCCCCTTTTTCCGTGATATAAGAAAAACGGGTGTGCAGGTCGCACACCCGTTTCGTCTATTAAACACCATTTCAGAACATTTCTGAAGTAGTTTTTGCTTGAAGATGTAAAGTCAAGTAATCCGGTCCGCCCGCTTTCGAATCCGTACCTGACATGTTGAACCCACCAAATGGTTGGTAGCCAACGATTGCGCCTGTGCAACCCCGGTTGAAGTAGAGGTTACCGACGTGGAAGTTCGCACGTGCGTACTCTTGATTCGTCCGGTCTTGCGTGATGACAGCACCTGTCAATCCGTATTCCGTGTTGTTTGCGATATCGATTGCTTCTTTGAAATCTTTCGCTTTCGTGAAGGCGACGACTGGTCCGAAGATTTCTTCTTGCATCAAACGATCCGTTGGTTGAACGTCCGCGACGACTGTCGGTGAGACGAAGAATCCTGTTGAATCGTCAGCCGTACCACCTGCGACGATGCGTCCTTCTTCTTTTGCAACGTCGAAGTACGACGTGATTTTCTTGAAGGCTGCTGCATCGATGACTGGTCCGACATTGTTTGAGACATCCGTCGGGTTACCGATGCTGAGTTTGTTTGTGTTCGCGACGACTTTTTCGAGCAACTCGTCATAGACAGAGTCGAGTGCGACGACACGTGAACAAGCTGAACATTTTTGACCTGAGAATCCGAATGCCGCTTTCGTGATCATGTCCGCTGCATAATCGAGGTCAGCCGACTCATCGATGACCATCGTATCTTTTCCGCCCATTTCCGCGATGACACGTTTGAGCCAGATTTGACCTTCGTTCAGTTTTGATGCCCGCTCATTGATGCGAAGACCGACATCACGTGATCCCGTGAAGCTGATGAAACGTGTTTTTGGGTGATCGACGAGATAGTCGCCGACTTCTGCTCCTGAACCGGGTACGAAGTTCAAGACGCCTGCCGGAAGACCAGCTTGCTCCATCACTTCAACGAATTTCGCTGCGACGACCGGTGTCGTCGATGCTGGTTTCAAGAGGATTGGGTTCCCTGCCACGATTGCTGCGACGGCTGTTCCAGCCATGATTGCGAGTGGGAAGTTCCATGGTGAGATGATGACACCGACACCGAGTGGAATGTAATCGTAACGGTTGTATTCGCCTGGACGACTCTCGACTTTTTTGCCGTCTTTTAAGACGAGCATCTGACGTGCGTAGTACTCGAGGAAGTCGATTGCTTCTGCTGTATCCGCATCCGCTTCATTCCAAGGCTTCCCTGCTTCTTTGACGAGGTAGGCAGAGAACTCATGCTTCCGCTTACGGATGATGTTCGCTGCTTTGAATAGGACGTCCGCACGTACAGACGGATTGACGAATTTCCATGTTTCGAAGGCTGTGACTGCTGCTTGCATCGCTTCTTCTGCATGTTCCTGTGTCGCTTTTGAGACACGTCCGACGATCTCTTCTTTGTTGGCCGGATTGACGGAGACGATTTTATCTTCCGTCGTCACATGTTTTCCACCGATGACGAGCGGATAATCTTTGCCGAGTTCTTGCGTGACGAGTGCAAGTGCCTCTTCGAACGCTTTCTTGTTTGCTTCTTGTGAGAAGTCCGTGAATGGTTCGTGTTTGTACGGAATCATCTCTATTCCCCCTTTAATCTCTACTTTAAATCGCTTACATTCTCCATTGTACAGAAGCATGAGTCCGCTTACAATTATTCTAGTCAAAAAAAATAAAGGAGCGACCGATTCGGTCTCTCCTCGTTCCTCTATCATTCCTTCGCTTGTGAAAAAACAATCTCTTCGTTTTCGATCGAGACTTTGACGTCTTGTCCTTGGAATAACCAGTCATCTTGGTCAGATACGACGAAATGAATACCGTCGACGACTTCCTCGACCGCTGCCCGTTCGACTTCTTCCATATGAACGCCGACGGAGAAACCTTGCGTTAAATCCGTTGATCCACCATATTTTGCGAAAAAGCGAATCGTATCGCCCGATTGTGCTTCCATCTCATTTTTAAAGTATTGCAATGCCTCGTCTGTAATATGAATTTTCATACCTATCACTCCCCTTTCGTTTAGTGTACCGATATCCTACTCAAAAAAGCGAATTTCCTGTATGGTAGAGACAAGATTAGCTATGAAATCATCACGGAACACCCATCTAGGAGGAATTCGAATGAAACGATCGCTCGTAGTGTTGCTTGCGACCAGTCTCGTACTCGTCGGTTGCGGAAACGATTCCCCGTCTTCTACAAATACCAAATCCCCGAAGACGACGGAAACGAAACAACAGAAGGCTGAACAAGCCGTTCTCGATATCTATCAAACCTATGAAAAAACGCTCGGTCAATCGGGACGAGCAGATGCGAAAGACCTCGCATCGATTGAATATACAGGTGACGCAAAACAACTTGAACCCCTCGCCGTTGGTGCGAAGAACTTGAACGTCATTCCCGGTAAAATCGTCAAGTCGTTCCAAAAGGGTGACGTCGCTTATATCATCCATGAATTCAAGGATGCGAAGGGATCCATTCTCCCGAACCGCGGATCGAAGCTGTTATTGAAGAAAGACGATGAATGGAAGATCGTTCTGACACCGACGACGTTCGACCCGGCCGTCTTCTCGACGCTTGGTGACCTATTCACTGGGTTTAACGCCGATGAGTATGGTGTCAATGCGAAAGCAGCAGACGAAATCGGGAAAACGGATGAAAAAGAACAGGATGCCGTCTTCTCTCGCGTCAATGCACAAACGGATTATATGGCGCTTGAGATGAACAGTAACATTCTGATGATTTACGGTGAGGCGCTGAAGAATGAAGGAAACCCAGAGACGCTCGTTGATTACTATCAAGACTATGCGGATTGGTATGAGGACGAACAGCCTCTCCTCATGAAGACGGCGAAAGCCGGTACGGATTATGAGAAGTACTTGATCGCACTCGATCCGTTAAAAGAAAGCCTTCAAAAGAAGCTTGAAAAATATGCGGATCAATTAAACATGGAATTAGGATAAGGAGGAATTTTTCATGCAAGCACCAACATTCACCCTTCCAAATGCACAAGGAGAACCAATCTCCCTTGAGGATTATCGTGGAAAAAAAGTCGTACTTTATTTCTATCCAAAGGATTCAACGCCGGGTTGTACGACCGAGGCATGTGATTTCCGAGATGCGACGCAAGCTTTTGAAGAGAACAACACCGTCATTCTCGGCGTCTCCGCCGATAGCCAGAAGCGTCATCAGAACTTTATCGCGAAATACGAATTACCGTTTCAATTGTTATCAGATGTCGATCACGAAGTCTGTGAACAATATGGCGTCTGGCAATTAAAGAAGAACTTCGGTAAGGAATATTATGGAATCGTACGCTCGACTTTCTTAATTGATGAATCCGGTGAAATCGTCAAGGAATGGCGTAGTGTGAAAGTAAAAGATCATGTCGCAGAAGCACTTCAATACGTACAAGAACGGAAATAATTCGAAGAACCAGTTGAATCATCCAACTGGTTCTTTTTGTATGTGCAGATTATTAATATTTCTAATTTTATCCTTACATAAAAATAATTTCATGTAAGGAAACGTTGGTATCACACACAATTTTAATGATTTTGAAATAATCTGAAAATATCCTATTGATTTTTCTGAATATTGTATTTATTATTGATAACAAGTTGATCCGGTGCTTTCCATAGCTTAAGAATAAAAGGCGATGACCCCTCTTATTTTTAGTCGGACACCGGATCGCTATCCTATCGGTTCTTATCGTTTCACCATATATATCTATTTCTTTTGGGAGGGATTTACTTTATGAAGAAGAAAAAGGCACTCGCACTCGTCGGAGCACTGACAATCGCTGGATCAAGTCTTGCGGCATGTTCGACGACAGATGAAGGTAAAAAAGAAGGCGGCTCGACGTCAGGCGACAAAACTTCAGACAAACAAGTCTTGAACTTAACGAGCGGTTCAGACATTCCGGCTCTTAGCCCGACAGTCGCAACGGACTCTGTATCCTTCACGGTATTGAACAACGTTCAAGAAGGTCTGTTCCGTCTTGACGAGAATCAAGAAGCGACACCAGGTGTTGCTGAGAGTGTGGATGTTTCGGAAGATGGACTTACATACACGTTCAAACTTCGTGATTCAAAATGGTCGGATGGCAGCGATGTCACAGCAAAAGACTTCGAATATGCGTGGAAACGCGTCCTCGATCCGAAGAGCGGTTCGCAATATGCGTATATCATGTATATCATCGATGGTGCGGAAGCGTACAACACGGGTAAAGGGAAAGCAGATGACGTTGCAGTTAAAGCGGTCGACGACAAAACACTCGAAGTCAAGTTGACGCAACCGGCTGAATACTTCAAATCATTGACTGGTTTTGGTTCATTCATGCCGCTCAAGCAAGAATTCGTCGAAAAACAAGGGAAAAACTTTGCGACGAAGCCGGATACATTCCTCTACAACGGACCATTCACTCTCTCGGATTGGAAGACGGAAGTCGGCTGGAGCTTTAAGAAGAACGACCAATACTGGGATAAAGACAACGTCAAGCTCGATGACATCAACTTCAAGATCGTTAAGGAAGTCTCAACGAGCGTCAACCTTTACGAAAAAGGTGATGTCGACCAAGTCGGTCTGACGAGTGAGTTCGTTGATCAGTACAAAGATAGCAAAGAGTTCGATACGCGTCTTGATGCATCAATGTACTACATCCAAATGAACTTCAAGAATGAACTCTTGAAAAACAAGGATATCCGTAAAGCGATCGATTCGGGATACGATAAAGCGCAGATGGCGAAAGTCCTCTTGAACAACGGTTCGATCCCTGCATACTACTACGTACCAAAAGACTTCGCAAAAGGTCCAGACGGTAAAGACTTCCGTGACGGAAACGAAGGCTTCGGTTCATACGACGCTTCTTCAGCCAAAGCATCGTTCGAAAAAGGTCTCAAAGAAGTCGGTAAGAAATCGGTGAAACTCGAGCTTCTTTCGTACGATGATGACAACTCGAAGAAAATCTCTGAGTACCTCAAAGGCGAGTGGGAGAAAAACCTCCCAGGTCTTGAAGTCACGATCAAACAACAACCGTTCAAAAACAAATTGGATCTTGAATCAAAAGGTGAGTTCGAACTATCCTTCGCAGGATGGGGACCTGACTACCAGGATCCGATGACGTTCCTCGATATGTGGGTAACGGGTGGGCCATACAACCGTGGTAAATACACAAGCGATAAGTATGATTCGCTCATCAAATCGGCTCAAAAAGAAGTCGATGCAGCGAAACGTTGGCAGTCACTGAAAGATGCTGAGAAAACACTCCTTGAAGATGATCAAGCCATCTCAGTCATGTACCAACGTGGAGCATCCTTCCTACGTAAACCGTATGTCAAAGGAATCGTCAACCACAAAGTTGGTGCCGATACTTCGTACAAATGGGCTTCCATTGAAGGAAAATAAGTTATACCCGAAGACCAGATTCGCTGACGAGCGTGTCTGGTCTTTTTTTCCATATGAGCCGTTTGTCCTATTTTTCTGAATAGAATTAAAATTTCGTGTCATTCTGTTTTCATTTCCATGACTTCCATTTATACTAAGCAAAGAATCCGATTCACTTTATTTACAATATTTTGCGGGAATTATTCATAATTAATGGAAATGTACCGATATATCTAATACAGAGGACTTTTGCCTCAATATTACATCGAACTAGGAAGGAGGACTCACTCATGAAGCAACGTGTACTTACGAGTCAACAGAGTTATACAGAAGAGCAGCTTGAGATGATTGAAGCCATCCGTGCGGTCGGTGAACTCATCCAGGATCGTCCACGCCGCACTGTCTATCGCCGTTATGCTCTCGCGAATGACTGGCCTCAGCCAGAAAACATCATTCGTCAATTCGGTTCATGGCCAGAAGCCTTATCGGCTGCTGGATACGAGTGGAATGTCGATCAACAGCCGGAGGAACTCGAGCGGGCACCTAAATACACGAAAGACGAGATCTTAAAGTCATTCGAACGGTATGCACAAGACGTCGGCTCGACGATCACGCTCAAAAAGTATCAAATGTGGCGTAAATCCGTCCATCATGCCCCGAGTCACTATCACATCGTCAAGATGTTCGGTTCATGGCATGACGCTTGTACCGCAGCAGGACTCGAAGCAAGTGTCACCTATTCAAAAGCTGAACTTGCTGCTTCCCTGCGTCAAGCAATCGAAGAAGTTGGCTTCTCCCTCTCCTTTGAAGCATATCGAGAATGGGCAAAGCGAAACAACAAACCATCGACGAAAGCCTTACTTCATCGCTATGGGTCTTGGTCAGCCGCGATCCATGCGATCGAAAACGAGATTCGCCTTAGTAAACAACAAGCCCAATGAACTTATACCTTCTTCAATCCTTCTCGTTCATTTGAACTGGAAGGATTTTTTACATCAGACGGTTTGTCAAATTAAGC